>JARFRH010000165.1 GCA_029287355.1 Maribacter sp.
GATATTAAAGGTCTTACGGAAGGAAAAAGCTGGCGCAGGAAAATCCAAACAGGATCCACACCGGTATTAACGCCCCAGAATCCACAGCATAACGCGACTGCAATTGAAATTTTTCCAAAGCCAGTAGGCAGCCGTTCTGAAACAGGAGAAACGCGAATCGCTGATATTACTGAAGCCGGATACGTGTCTGAATTGGTTGCAGCTGATGGTCCTGTTAAAAAGGACTCAATTGTCTCGCCCACTGATGAAAGTAAAAACATTTATGCTCACAAACATATACGCGTTATGTGGGAAGACTCTGTGGATAGCCCACAAGTCCTGACGGATACTGCTCCAGTAAATCCAGCAGGTGACATCCAACACCTCAAAGACAGCGCAGTTACCCGCAAACAAACCATTCGGACTGAGGACAGCCTTCAGAAGCAGGACAAAGAATCTCATAATTATTTTGATGAGCCGTTGCATCTATCCGCTTTTGAAATGGTTTCCGAACCGCCAACAGAAAAACCTCAGTCCGTTTCACACGGTCTGCAAGATAGCGATGCAAAGACATCAATTAAGAATATCAAAAAGGAAACCGCCCACCGTCCGCAACCCAGAGTAAAACCCAAAGTTATCGATGTTGTCGATGTTTTTAAACCAGCCGGAAAAGAATCTGAAAACACGATGCCAGTGATATCGACCGGAAAGTTGGAGATTGTCGGCCAGAGCGACCGGGTAAGCAAAACCCGGAAAATATCTCCGGTTTATGCGACGTCCGCATTGCCTTCGGAAAAAACTGAAGGCAAAGGCCTTTCTATAATAGTAGTCTCACCATCTCGTAAGGATAAAAAAATCACTCGGGCCGCCGACTCGACAGAGGAAATAAAAACTGAGAAACGGGGCCAGGAAATTGTTGAACTTGAAATTGCCAACGGTAACGGTGTGAATGGAATGGCCCGAAGACTTCAATATTTTCTTAAAGAAAGGGGATTCAAAGTCGTCAAAATAACAAATGCGAATACCTTTGACCACCTCACCACCAAGATACTTTATTATACCGGCCATCGCAAGGATGTTGGCCACCTCATTGAAAAACTCGCTTTCAGTCCGGATGAACGTGGCATCATCGAATTAAAAAATTTTGGTCACCGAATCAAAATAATAATCGGAAAAGATATAATGAGACAAAATGAGGTATTTACCACGGCCAGATTCACCAGAAATTAGTCCTGACTCCCAATTGAGAATATTGCATTAATAATTATGCTCTTGCCAGAGTTAGACGGGCCTATTTGGGAAGTATACTTTTTCAGAACTCGCACATCGTTACTTATACCATTATACGCCTATTCTTCCTCGAGAAAAGGGAAACAGAAAAAGTGATAAATCTATTTTTATTCCTCGGTTTCATTATCCGAAAATCTGTCTCCTAAGAGTGTGAGAATGAAGCGGTTTGCAATTAGCTAAAGAGGATTTGTTTACAGCAAATTTATTAAACCGCATGAACCTTTCTCAAGTCCTTAAATTTCTGTTAAATCGGGGCGTACCTTTGAGTAGTCGAGCCAAAACTTTTTTATCGGTTAATTCTGCTTGATTCAGCACTATTGTCATATATTTATCAGACTCACTAAAGACTCCATCCAAATTGCCGATCAACAAATAATGGACGAAAAAATATTTTATGTAAGGAAGGATATTTAAATGAATAGGACTACGGCAAAAAGGTTGTTCATTGGATTAGCAGCTTGCTTTTTCGTCATCTCTACAATTTTAACTTTCGGCTGTGCTGGGACTAAAATCAAAGCAAAATATGAAACAAAAGACAATTCAGGTTATTCGAAGGCAGAACATAAGCATAAGAAAGGCGGTCCCCCTGCACATGCCAAGGCTCATGGATATCGGGCCAAACACAAATACCGCTATTATCCCGATTGTTCAGTTTATCACGATACAGAACGAAGCCTTTATTTTTACATAAAAGGGGGTAACTGGGAGGTTGGTGCATCATTGCCGAACCACCTTCAGATGAGATTGGGTGAATCCGTGAGCCTAGAGTTGGATACCGATAGGCCTTACACATACCACGCCGACCATGCAAAGCAGTACCCGCCGGGGAAAATGAAAAAAGACAAAAATAATAAAAACAAAAAACACAAATGGGGATAAGAGTTTGCTACAGTTTTTTAGGAAAATGATTTCATCCTCATTAATAAAGCAAGATACCCATGATAGTCCAAAATTTTCTCTTTGCTTTTTCGTAAAGCAGATTAAGTTTGCAGCCTCCCCCGTATCCTTTTAAAAAACTTTGAGTTCAGAAGCTTTAAGTCCTTCAAAAGTCGAAAATATCTACAATGGGTAGAATTCCTTTTTGTGTTCTTTTCGGTGTTATGGATTTTGGCCTAAACAAGTAAAAAGTAAATTTTCAAATTGGAAAGCAAGATCATTGAATTGAGGTTCGTATCGAGAATAAAAGGAACATGAAATGAACAGACAAATTATTGTATTTATTTTTGTATTACTAGTGGGCTGTGCTTCTACAGATATTAAATCAACCTACACATCAGCTATAACAAAGATAAAAGGTGAATACTATCTGGATTCTGAAAAATATGACAAAGGTGTGACAGAATTTGAATTGATTCTGAAAGAAAATCCTGAAAATGCTGCCATTCACTATTACCTGGGAAGGTTTTATTTATCAACAGATAGACCTTTACGTGCCGAGACAGCGTTGAAAAAAGCAATTGGTCTAAACAGCCATAATGCAGAGTACCATTTTTGGCTGGGCGTCGCATATTCTGCTAACACAAAACCAATGTACGAACGAAAAAGCTATATGAAGGCGCTTTCTATCAATAAAAAACATGTTCAATCACTGGTATATCTCGGTCACAATCTATACGATTCAAAAGAATACTTGGATGCCTTAAGAAACTATGATGACGCGCTCCAGCTATCCCCTGAAATTCCATCAGCTTTATTCAATCGAGCAATGATATTACGAAAACTAAAGCGAAAACCCGAAGAGATTGCGGCCTGGAAATCATATCTGGAAATTTACAGAAGCGGCGTATTCGCAAGAAAAGCGGTCTTATATTTGAACGCCTATGGAGAATATCAATACCGAACTTATCGGATAGGGACACGCTTAGTCACCATTAAGACTATTGAATTTAAAAATTCCGCGATCGAATTGAACCGGGAATCGAAAACATCAAAAGAATACTTGGGTGCCTTAAAAAACTATGATGACGCGCTTCAGCTATCCCCTGAAATTCCATCGGCATTATTCAATCGAGCAATGATATTACGAAAACTAAAGCGAAAACCTGAAGAAATTACAGCCTGGAAATCATATCTAGAAATATACAGAAGCGGCGTATTCGCAAGAAAAGCGGTCTTATATTTGAACGCCTATGGAGAATATCAATACCGAACTTATCGAATAGGACCACGTTTAGTCACCATCAAGACTATTGAATTTACAAATTCCGCGATCGAATTGAACCGGGAATCGAAAACATCAATAGAATACATCGGAAAACTGTTCAAAGATACACCGAATTTAACGCTTCACATCGTTTCGTTTCAATTGAGCAATAGTTCGATGGCAGAAAAAAAAGCCAAAACCATAAAAGCCTATTTAGCAAAAAAATACCCGAGTGTTCCATTGGAAAGAGTCAAGGTGAGCTGGTTCAATAAGCCTCAAGTAATCAAAATGGATAAACAAGATCTCTTGTAGGATGAATCAATACATTTTTTTACGATACAGAATACTTAATTTTTTATCATAATTTTTATATA
>JARFRH010000190.1 GCA_029287355.1 Maribacter sp.
AAACCCTACGGCATAGGCTATTTCAGAAACTGATTGATCGGTGGTTTGTAATTGCTCTTTCGCATCTTCTAAGCGGATAGATCTTATGAAAACGGCAGTAGATTTTCCTGTAATGGCCTTTAGCTTTCGATAGACTTGTGATTCACTCAATCCTAGTTTTAAGCTAAGTTCAGAGGTGCCAAAGTCTACATTATCCAAGTCTCCATGAATCAGATCAATAACTTTGGCAATGAATTTGGTTTCGGCATTTTTGGGTTGTTTTGCAAGTACTTTGGAAACTTGACCTTGTTGGAATTTAGCAATCAATTTTTTCCTTAAAAAAAGTAATTGCTCCAATCTTGCGAACAATTCCTCTTTAATGAATGGTTTTGCCAAATAGGCATCCGCACCTTGGGTTAGCCCTAAAACACGATCCTTTGTGGTTACTTTGGCCGTTAATAATATAATGGGGATATGATCGGTTCGCTCATCTGTCTTCAACATGCTACACACCTCATACCCATCTTTCCCTGGCATCATCACATCAGAGATGATGATATCCGGAATATGTTCGAATGCCATTTCCAACCCTACAATACCATTAATGGCATGTATGGTTTTATAGTGCCCTATTAAACATTGATTTAAATAATAGGCAACATCTTTATTGTCTTCTATAATGAGTACCAATGGCAATTCCTCATCCTTTGGATCGGTCTTTTCCTGGAATTCTGAAACAGCTATCCGCGAGGTGGATTTTTGACTTAGGTTTAAGAATTCCCTACTTGCCTTTGGCGCATTTTGTGTTATTGGCAGTTCAACTTTAAAAACACTGCCCTCGTCGGGGGTACTTGTAACTGAAATTTGGCCTCCAAGCAGATTTACCAGTTCTTTGGACAAGGCAAGACCAATACCTGTACCATCCCTTTTTCTGGTAACGGTTGCATCTGCTTGATAAAAACGATTGAAAATATGTGGTAATTCTTCTTTGGTTATACCCAAGCCGGTATCGGAAACTTTTATGACCAGCATTGTATCATTTTCATTTTGGATATGAAGAACTATTTTCCCAAATTGGGGTGTAAATTTTATGGCATTCGAGACTAGATTTGATATGATGGTTGACAATTTATGTGAATCCACATCCATCATTAATTCATCGATTTCAGAATACACCGTAAAATGGATGTCATCTTCTTCAGCAAATGAATGAAAACTTTCCCCTAAATATTTAATAAAGGGTACTACGTTGATTTGCATTAGATTCGTTTCCATATGCCCACTTTCAAGTTTGGAAAGATCCAGCATCTCATTTACTAGCGACAACAAATTTTTACCATTTCTACGAATCATTTCCACAGCATTTTTTATAGGTGGATTCGTTTTGGTCTGTAGTTCGCTTTCCAATGAATCTGTCATTCCAAGGATAACTGTCAAGGGTGTCCGGAATTCATGGGTAATGTTATCGTATAAACTGTTTTTAAGTTCATTCATCTCTTTCAATCGGGTACTTTCTGATATGGCCAATTTCTTTGAAAGTTGAAAACGATAAAATCTGTCGGCAAATGCCACGGCAATCCCCATATAGATGAGATAGGCCCACCAAGATGTCCACCAAGGGGGCAAGATTTCCAGTTTCATCTCTAGTGGCGTTTGTTCCCATTCTTCACCTCTTGAAAACCCATTCACTTGAAGCGTGTAATTACCGGAAGGAAGATTTATAAACTGAATCTCCGGTTCCTTTAAGAAGACCCATTCGGTATCCGTAGGTAATAGCTTATACCCATATTCAACATTTTTATTTGTTCTGTAGTCAATGGAAGAAAAATGAAGGAAAAATGGAAATTCGTTATGTTTAAATTCAAGGCGCTTGGTTTCTTCAAGGGGCTGTTTTAAAATCGACTTTGATTCCTTATTCACTTTTACCACTTTACCTTTGGTCTGAAGTTCTGAGAAATACAATTGTTGTGGCCTGTCTAATTCTTCTAAATCGTCAGGGTGAAAATAGGTGACCCCCCCGATTCCCCCAAGATAAACAATACCATTGGAGTCAATAAAGCGGGCATGTATATCAAACTCCTTACTTTGAATGCCATCTTCAATATTGAATTGTTTAAAGGTGTTGTTATTCGGGTTGAATTTTACGATTCCTTCATTGGTTCCCATCCAAAGATTACCATATTGATCATCTTGAATGCTATAAACGACATCATTACTGAACTGCTTTTGTTGTGTCCAGGATTTGAAGTTGCCGTTTCCACGATATTGACTAAAGCCTTGTCGCGTTCCTAGCCAAATACGGTTTTTTTTATCAATTAGAATATCATACACTGTATTGTGTGCCAACGAATTCTCGTCATCCGTAACCTCATTAAAATTGGTAAATATGGGTTTCTCGTATGCGGCTGCGCTGAAACTGAGTTTAGAAAGTCCGGACTCAGTGCCAATCCAGATGTTATTCTCATTATCCGCTTTAATGCAATCCGTAAAGTCATCAATTAAAGAGTTTTGATCGTTGACCTTATTTTTGAACCTATAAAACGTAAAATTAGTTTCATTTGCATATTCTAAACGAAATATACCCTGCCCATAGGTTGCTCCCCACAGATTATTGTTTTTATCAAGAATTATATCCTTTAAAAAATCACCATTAATAGAGTTGTTATTTCCAGGTTCATGCTGAAATACGATGAATTTAGGCTTATCAGGATTAAAAGTGTTTAAATCAATCATGTTGATGCCTCTTGTTGTGCCTATCCATAATCGTTGATTGATATCATCTTTGACAATGGCCCTGACAACGGTTCCTGAAAAGCCATTTGGATTGTTTTGATCATTTTTAAAATAATAGGCCTTTCCCGCTCTGATGAGGTTTAAACCACCGTCTGAAGTACCGATCCATAAATCATCACCTTCCTTAAAAATTGAGAAAATAACGTTGTCATTCAACAAATGATCACCTCGCAAGTTTTTAGAAATATTCTTGAAATTTGGTTCTGCCAAATCAATTAAATTTGGATAGTTGGCCGTGCCTACCAACATTTGGTCTTTAGAAATTTGCAATAGAGCTTGTACAGTACCATTGCTTAAGCCATTTTTTTTATCTTCGGAATATAAAATCTTCTTTAAAATGTGTCGATTGACCCAATCAAATAGATAAATGCCGTTACCTGTTCCGATCCAAACACTTTTATCATCATTTTTTAAAAAGGCCAAAACATGTTTGGTAGACAATTCCTTTCCTGAACTAAGTTCGAATAATTCAACTTTCCGGTTCGCGATATCATAGATATGAAGGCCAAAATCCCCGCCGATCAACAAATGTTTTGTTGTGCGATAAAATGCCTGTACATTGCCTTTCACCTTTGCTAAAGGATTGGACTCAGGTGTTTTTGCCGACGATGGATCAATATGATAAATAGCACCATTATTATCACCGACCCAAAGCATATTTTCATTATCGATAAGAGCACCTGTAATAGCTTTTTCTTTCAGGGAAATTTCTTTTATAAGGTCACCACTGTCAGAATAACTTAGTTTGTGGAGCCCTGATACTTGTGAGCCTACCCATATATTTTGCTGTTTGTCTTCTGCCAAAGCTGTTATTATCTCATTGCCATCGGATGATCCTTTAAGTTTTATGCGATGAAAAATTTCCAATTCAGGATCATAATAATTCAATCCATTGCCTTTTGTACCGACCCAAATTTTTCCTGTCGAATCTTCAAGGAGTTTTAAGATAAGATTGCCCGACAGCGTCAAGGAATCTTCCTTGTTGTATTTATAGTGTTCAAATTTGTTACCGTCAAATTTATTCAGTCCGTCCTGTGTAGCGATCCAAACAAAACCTGAACTGTCCAATAAAAGGTCATTTGAAGAAACTTGGGAAAGCCCATCCTCCAAGGTGTAGTATTTGATTTTTGGATTATTTACCTGGGAATATATGTAGCCATAGGAAAGTAATAGCAATAAAAAATTGCAGATAGGAACTTTAAGATCGCGCACTTTTCTCATCATTAATTCTTTCTTGATAATATGTGCTGTATCAATTTTATAGGAATCTTTATTAGCCTTTAAAACTCACACATATCTAAGATAGGCAATCAGTATTAAAACGGTAGTAAATCTGTATCTATGGAACAAAAATCATCTTCATCAGCTAGTAATGACCTATAGATGGTAAGAATAAAGGTGGAGGATAAGTACACATTTAACTGCTTATTTTTTCTTTTTTGACCATGAGTATTGCAACCTTATGCAGCCCCTGTTGTGCGAGAAACGAAAAAATCCATAACATAGGTTGTTATGGATTTTAGTATATCTATTCGGGTGGATTTCAATACGGCTCGTAAACTATTTCAAGCCAATAAAATACTAGGCCATTTGTACGATCTTTGTAGTGCAGGCTATTTTCTTAAGGGTGAAATTATACTCGCACCCCTTTCCTATCCCTGATTCCAAATGTATGCCGCCACCCATTTTTTCGATTATTTTTTTCACCGTGGCAAGGCCAATACCATTTCCGGGCTGTCCAAACCTATCGGTCGGGGCCAAAACCTTGAATATCTGAAATACCTTGTCTTGTTCTTCCAAGGCTATTCCAGGACCATTATCCCTGACACAGAATTCATAAAAATCCCCGGTCTCACATATTTCAATTTGGATTTCAACATCATCTTTATCACTGTACTTGATCGCATTCGACACTAGATTAATTAAAATTTGTTGTATTGCGGTCTTGTTCGTGTTTATGCTCTTTAATTTCGAATTCAACTTCAATTCCAAAGAATTGTCATATGAAAAAAGACCGCTTATATCATTGCTTAATTGCTTTAGATCAATAGTTGATCCTCCTTCTGTTAAAACGGATTCACTTTTACTATAATTTAATAGCCCATCAATAAGTCCTGTTAATTTAGTCGTAGCTTTTTGAATAAATCCTAGCATGGTTTTCCCATCCTCATCGAATTTAGAAGCATAACATTCGGTGAATATTTCGGCGGTGGTATTTATGGTATTCAATGGCGATTTTAAGTCATGCGCGGCGATGTAGGCAAAACGTTCCAACTCCTCGTTTTTTTCTTTTAATTGTTCAATCGATTTTTCAAGCATCAGTTTACCTTTTCGAAGTTTAAGCAAATTCATTACTTGCTGTGATAGCGCTTTTAACGAATTCATTTGGCCTTGACTCAGTAATTTCGGTTTGTGGTCGATAACGCATAAAGTACCCATGGGCAATCCTTCTTCAGTAGTGAGGGGTACACCGGCATAGAAGATGACCCTAGGCTCCCCAACAACCAGAGGGTTATCATGAAACCGTTCATCAGTTCTGGAATCCTGTACGATGAAAATATTATCATCGTCATTTATTGCATGTGCACAGAATGCAAATTCCTTAGGTGTTTCGGAGACTCCCAATCCATGGCGCGATTTAAACCATTGCCGTTTATTATCCAATAGACTTACCAAGCTAATGGGAGCACCGCATATTTCAGCAGCTATTGCGGTAAGGTTATCATAATCTTCTTCGGGTAGCGTATCCAGAATAGAATAAGAGTCCAAAGCTGCCAAGCGTTCTTTTTCCTTACTATGGTCTTTAGGTGCTATCATTAGGGGATTGTTTTAAATACAATTAAAAATGTAAGATTAGGATTACTTTCATGATAGAACGGCCATTTTAGGTCAATAGTATTTTGATTCTTATGAATTATGCTGTTCTATGGTATTGAATTTCAGAGGAATATTCATATTTTGGGTGTAACAACCCTATGTCAGGTATGGTTCAATTGAAATTCATAGCATGACTATGTGGGTAATTGTGATTTAAAACCGGGATTTAAAATTGAAGTAAGCACCAAAGAAGCCAAAATCTTACCCGTTCATTGCCAGTAGTAGATTTCTTAGGTCGAATCGCTTGTTTCATGAATTAGCTATCATTTCCAAAGCACGTACCAAAGTGTCTATCTGTTTCTTGGTAATAAAAATGGCAAATGATAGGCGTACCGCATTGAGACCGAACTTACTCATGGGGCGTGAATCGATTCCGAATTCATCGAAAAGACGATTCTTCACCTCTTGCACATCTTTGCCTATAACTTCCAATACTTGTATGCCTGCCGATAGTGTATCTGCTTCCGGGGTTTTCAAAATCAACTTGTGATTATCTTTGATAGCATCCCTGAAATAATGTTTCAAATCATAAGTGCGTTCATGAATTTTCTGGCTTCCAATCGCGTTACGATAGTCCAGCGCGGCTCCAAAACCCAAGACTTCGGGAAGGTTTCGGGTATTGTAATTTTCAAATCTTCGAATACTGGTATCCTCATAACCTCGAGCAACTACCAATGGTTTGAGCTGCTGTTGACTTTCTTGCTTGGCATAGAAAATTCCGACTCCTTTGGGGGAAAACAACCATTTGTGGGCACTGACGGTATAAAAATCACAAGCTAAATCTTTTAGGTCGATATTGAACATGCCTGCGCCTTGGGCGCCATCAACTGCAACTAGAATACCCTTCTCATGTGCCATGGCGGTAACTTCCTTGATGGGCAATATCATGCCATTCGTATTGACTACATGACAGATGGAGATTACTTTGGTTTTAGGCGTTATTGCTTTTCGATAGTTAGCGACCACTTCATCCACACTTTTGGGCACTATAGGCAGGGTAGGGGTCACTAATTTCACCCCTTTCGCTTCTTGCCAATATTTCCAAGGGTTCAATGCACTGGTATGTTCATGATCGGCAGATATGATTTCATCACCTGGCTCCAAATCCATACTACTGGCAATAAGATTCATGCCTTCTGTAGTATTGTGAATGAGGGCGATTTCTTCCTCTGAAACCGAAAATAAATCAGCGGTTTTTTTTCGTACCGCTTCGATTTCATCTTTCCAACCGCCCCACATGTATTTTGATGGAAAATCATCCAAAGTATTCCTAAAGTTCATGGTTGCTTCCCGAATGGGCTTCGGGCAAGCCCCCAATGAGCCATTGTTGAAATAAACAAGTCCTTCGGCAAATTGGAATTGCGATCGTACCGTTTCCCAATATGCTTCTGATGCGTCATCGTTTTTTAAATCCGCAAGGGTAGCTTGTAAAGGTTTGGTCGATTTCGCCCATATTTGTGTTGGAGTTGATAGCGTAGCGGCTGTGCCGATACTCAGTGTTTTAAGAAATTTTCTTCGATTCTCTGACATGTTTTAAAGATACCTAAAAGTGTCAACCTTACTTTCTGTTCGTGTCGATTTTTATCAAGTTCGAATGGCCTTTAGCTATCATTCGTGTCCTATCGGCATTCCATAGTTCACATGCCGTATTGACGATTTGATTCCCGTTTTTTGTAATTGATGTTTTCGCGATAATGGTTTCTCCGGTTTTGGCAGAAGCAAAATAGTCTACTACTAAGTTTACCGTGGTGTACATATGTGGTTTACCTAAAGACCAAACGGCTGCTCCTACAGCATCATCGATAATCGCCGCCGTTGTACCGCCGTGTAAAATACCCAAGGGGTTGGTCATTTCATGGCGAATGACATAGGAAAATTCCAATTCTCCTGCTTCAGCTTTCAAAAGGATAGGGTTCAGCCAATGCATTAGGGGAGAGGGAGATTCGGAAGAGTCTTTGCCAATCCAACTTTGAAGTAAGGCAAGGGTATTGTTCATAGGATATCGATTTTACTATTCCGTGTAAGCATCGCAACTAAAGCGTCTTCTGGTATCGATGAGGTAAATGATTTTCCAAGTGCCATTATCGTGAAAGAGTTGAAAGGAATTCACCCCACAATGGCTAAACTTTCCATCAAGCCAAAATTCATATTCGGTCCAAGCGTTAGCCATATTGCCATCTACTTTTATGGTATAAGTATGGATACGTTCTTCCCATTTTTCAGTTACCGGGCGTCCGCTGCCTATTGCTTTGATAAAGCCACTGACATCATCCGTTTTTAAAACGTCTTTTCCCTCTTTGTTTTTGGAGGCCGTTTGAAAAACCAGTTCATCGGCCATAGTCTGTTTCATCAGTAGGGTATCCGCCTTGTGAAAACCTTCAAAAAAAGTTTTGATTACACCTTCTACTTCCTGCTCTACTTCCGGTTGGGCGAAGATCGGAAAGGCGGAAAGTAGCATGACGAAGTGCAGTAATTTTTTCATTTTTCAAACATTTAATGTATTCGATCGGAAGATAAGGAATTTTGACTTTCGAATTTTTTATCCCTCCTATTTTAGGATGAAACCGATTTCTTATATTTGACATCTAAAAAATAGAACAGCTATGAAGTCAAGATTATTTTGCGGAGTCTTATCGCTATTATTTTCATGTATAGCATTCGCCCAAGAAAGCCATCCTTTGGAAGGGAAATGGAACCTGATTATTACCGAAGATGGAAAAGAAGTGCCCTCATGGTTAGAGGTAAGACATTCTGGCACCAACACGCTGGTAGGGCAGTTTTGCTATAAATTCGGAAGTGCACGCCCTGTAGCGGAAGTAAAAGTCGATGAAGGTAAATTTAATTTTTCTATTCCCAATCAATGGGAACCAGCAGGTCTTGATATGCAATTGATAGGAGTGCAAGAAGGTAATCAATTGAAAGGAACACTCATCTACACCGATGGAAAAACCTATTCATGGGTGGGTTCACCGGCTCCGAAATTGCCATACAATGAAAACCCTACTTGGGGAAAATCTAAAAAGTTGTTCAACGGTAAGAATTTAGATGGCTGGAAGGCCATGGGAGAAAACCAATGGATCGTTGAAGATGGTATTCTAAAGAGTCCGGAATCAGGAGCGAATTTAGTTACGGATGAAAAGTTTACGGATTTCAAAATTCATGTTGAATTCAAATACCCCGAGGGGAGTAATAGTGGACTTTATCTTCGAGGGCGCTATGAAGTACAGATTGCCGATAATAAGGGGTTAGCACCTTCGGATATCTATTTCGGGGGTATCTACGGACATTTGACCCCGAATGAAAATGTAGCCAAATCGGCCGGTGAATGGCAAGAATTTGATATTACCTTGATAGGCCGACGCGTAACGATCGTGGCTAATGGCAAAACGATTATCAGCAACCAAAATATTCCAGGAATGACCGGGGGCGCTTTAGACAATGATGAAGCTGCTCCGGGACCAATTTTGATTCAAGGCGATCATGGACCTGTAGAATTTAAATCGATAGAGATTAGGCCAATTTTGAAGTAATCTATTTCTAGTTCTTAGGGCATTATTTAAAATAGCCAATAAGCCACAAATAGGAATCAACATATTATAAAGTAATCACATAGTTTTTTACAAAATTCCCGTAATCAGAGAATTATGGTTGGCCCAAACTAGTACCCCACTGCACCACTATCAGGTTGCGCGGAGTCTGACGCACCAACAAAAATTCCTTTCTCTGCGTCGTAGGTGATACCCATAAGTGCCCCCATATTGTATCTTTCTTTTAAGATATGCCCTTTGGCCTCAAGTGCTTTTCGGGTATCTGGGGAAAGTAAATACTTTTCATAGATGATCTGATCCGGAAGCCATTGATGGTGAATTTTCAAGGCTTCAATAGCCTTGTCGATGGGCATATTGAATTCTAAAACATTAAGCACGGTTTGAAATACGGTATTGATAATGGTTCTACCCCCGGGACTGCCAATGACTAAATATGGTTTTCCATTTTTACCAACAATAGTTGGTGTCATGCTCGAAAGCATCCTTTTTTCAGGAGCGACCAAGTTGGGCGCTGAGCCAATTTGCCCGTTACTTTTGGTAATGCCCGGCTGCGGATTAAAATCTCCCATTTCATTATTAAAAATGAAACCCAATTCATTGGAACCCATTTGGGAACCATAACTATATTCTAAAGTATAGGTCAATGATACAGCGTTTCCATCTTTATCTATAGTTGACAAATGGGTGGTGCTTTCACTATCATAGAGCCTTCCAAATTGAGCGGAATCGCTTACTGAAGCCCGTGCCATATCAATTTCCTGAAAACGTTTTTTCGCAAAGGACTTGGAAGTCAACTTATCTAATGGCATGTTTAAATTAAAATCGGGATCACCTAAGTGTTCTGCGCGATCTGCAAAAGCCCTACGCATGGCCTCAGCAACCAAATGTAAATGTCCTGCGGAATTGAATTCCAAAGTTTTGAAATCGGCCAGTTCCATTAAGTTCATCATTTCTACCAAAGCCACTCCACCCGAACTTGGGGGAGGCATGGAATATATATCGTATCCCTTATAACTTCCTTTGATGGGTTTACGCTCAATGGCCTCGTATTTTGCCAAATCTTTTTTGGTGATGATACCGTTGTTTTTCTTCATGAAAGCGGCAATCTTCTTCGCTGTTTTCCCTTTGTAAAATCCGTCACGACCTTTATCGCGAATCAAGGTCAAGGTTTTCGCCAATTCGGCTTGTTTCCAATTTTCTTCAGGTTGTAGGAGCACTCCTTTATCATTTCGAAAGTATCCATCCATAAAAGCGTTCGTATTTCCCTCTTTGGAGAAATATGCTGCAGCCCGATATAAAGACCAGTTGAATGCAAATCCGTTTTTGGCCTGATCTATTGCGGGTTGTACGATAGCTGCCCATGGAAGCTTTCCATATTTTTGATGAGCGAGATATAGACCGGCAACGGTACCCGGAACGCCAATCGACATGGCGCTAGTGTGGTTGCTGCCGTCAATAAGATTGCCCGCTGGGTCGAGATACATGTCGTTTGTCGCGGCTAGAGGAGCCTTTTCGCGAAAGTCGATGGTGGTGGTATTTCCTTCGGAATTCATGAATACGATAAAACCACCCCCTCCAATATTACCCGCTGAAGGATGTGTAACTGCTAAGGAAAATGCTGTGCCTATGGCAGCGTCAATAGCATTTCCTCCTTTTTTAAGAATGGCAATGCCTACTTCCGAAGAGCCTAGGTCCGATGAGACGACCATTCCATTTTTTCCATAGGTTTGGGCGTTTAATACTGCGTAACCAAAGAATAATAATATGAGTATACAGTATGTTTTTTTACAGTTTGGAATAGGCATAATCAGCTGATTTATGGATGGTGAAATTGAACAAAGATTGGTTTCTTTTGATTTGATGAAGGTAAGAATTTACGGGATATTCTATTATAAAATTCCCCTTGCCTTGATTTCCAAATACTTGTTGATGGTATTGATGGTCAGATTTTCAGGGGTGGTCAAAATCGTCTGAATACCATATTGCTGTAATTCCTTTTGCATCAGCCTTTTTTCCAAGGAGAATTTTTCAGCGATAGTCTTATGGTAAATGGTCTGAAGGTTTTCAGCATCTTGAGCGATGAGTTCTTCCAGTTCGGTATTCTCGAAAAAGACAAGCACCAAAACGTGCTTTTTTGCTATGGCCAATAAAAAGGGAAGCTGCCTTCTCATGGCCGAAATATGCTCGAAATTAGTATAAAGAAGCAATAAACTTCTATGCGTGACTTTTCTCTTTATATGGGCATAAAGCAATCCGAAATCAGCATCGGTAAACGCTGTATCTATGTTGTATAACTTTTCAAGAATAGTATTCAGATGCGTTATTTTTTGAACGGCGGGTACGTAGGTTTCAATGTTTTTGGAAAATGCGATCAGACCCGTTTTATCATTGCGCTTTAAGGCGACATTTGAAAAAGCCAAAGTGGAATTAATGGCATAATCTAATAGTTTAAGGTCGTTGAAAGGCATTTTCATGACCCTACCTGTATCGATAATGGAAAAAATGGGCTGTGATTTTTCATCTTGGTACTGATTGACCATCAAATTGACATTCTTTGCTGTGGCTTTCCAATTAATGGTTCTAAAATCGTCACCTTGAACGTACTCTTTGATTTGTTCGAATTCTTGAGTGTGCCCAATACGGCGTATTTTTTTTAAGCCGAATTGATTCAATTTGTTACTAATGGCCAAAAAATCATATTGCTGCATTTGAATGATGCTAGGGTAGACCGGTACCATTTGGTCTTTCTGAAACACATATTTCCGTTTTACGGTTTTCAGAAAGGAAGAGGCAAAGAGAATGAGATTCCCGAAAACATATTCCCCTCTGTCTACAGGGCGGACCTTATACTCAAATTCGACAGTTTCGTTTTTTGAAATACTAGAACGGTGTTCAAAATCACGTTTTTGGAATTGAACTGGTAATTCGTCGATAAGGGATATGAACGTTTTGAAAGCGTATTTAGAGGTAAAGCTTATCTGAACAGGATTCAAATCGCTATTCGATAATTTGTTAGGTAAACTGCGCCGTGCTTCAATTCTTTTGCCCGAAGCATACAATAGATATATATCGAAAACAAATAGTGTTATCAATACAAACGTCAATAACCAGGCTATAGGATACAGGGTAGGTAGCCAATATGATATGACAAAGCATGCCGCTAGAATGGCGATATACCTGAAAAATGTGTTATGTATGTAAAACGATTTTAAAAATTGCATACGCTTATCGCGGAATTTCTACAGACTCAACAATCATGTTCACCACACTTTCTGTGGTCATACCTTCCATTTCACGTTCTGGAGTTAGAATAAGCCTGTGGTTCAGTACGGGAACTAGTGCTCGTTTTACATCTTCTGGAATCACGAAGTCTCTACCATTAATCGCTGCCATCGCCTTAGCCGCATTTAAGGTGGCGATTGAAGCACGTGGTGAACCTCCCAAATAAAGATGTGGATGATTTCTTGTTTTTGTAATAATATCCGCGATGTATTTGATAATTTTTTCCTCGACGATTACCTCCTGTATCTTTGATTTGAAATCTTGCAACTTCGATGGCGTCATCACATCTTTGATCAGATCTTGGGGCTTTGAGCCTTTGCGCTCGTGATGCGTCTGAATAATTTGTATTTCTTCCTCTAAAGAAGGATAATCCACTTTGATTTTGAACAGAAAACGGTCTAATTGTGCTTCGGGTAATGCATAGGTTCCCTCTTGATCAATTGGGTTTTGAGTGGCCAATACCATAAAAGGGAGGTCCATGGGGTAGGTCGTTCCATCCATAGTAACTTGCCGTTCTTCCATGGTCTCGAACATCGCGGCTTGTGTTTTTGCCGGTGCTCTGTTGATTTCGTCTATGAGAATGATATTAGAAAAAATCGGACCTTTTTTAAATTCGAACTCCGTTGATTTCACATTGAACACCGATGTTCCTAAGATGTCACTAGGCATCAGATCTGGAGTGAATTGAATTCGGCTAAAATCGGTTTTCAATGTTTTAGCGAACAACTTGGCCGTAATGGTTTTGGCAATGCCAGGTACGCCCTCTATCAGCACATGACCATCTACTAAGAGCGAAACAATCAAAAGTTCGATAAAATTATTTTGCCCTACTATGACCTTTGCCAGTTCTGATTTGATCACATCTACGGTATTTTTCAAATCTTCCAAGGGAATACGGTTGTCAAAACTCAAGTTATTTGGTGTTTGGGTACTCGCGTCACTCCTTTGTACTGTTTCCTCCATATTTTTTGGTACTTCTTTTGAAGATTGCTCGTCCGCATTGGGTTCCTTATTTTCCATGTGCTTTATGTTTAAATTTTTCTATGGATGTATTCAATTTTTGGAGATCGGCGTCGCTGATCTCATTTCGGTTTTGTAACTCGTCTAAGAATGCAAATAGTTTTTTGATGTCCTCAAATGTATGTGAACTTCTCGAGGCTAGGTTTCGATAAAAACCTTCTTCACGATTAACAGTTTCCATATAAAAGTGCGAACGTATGTATTCTAAAAACTGCGCTATCTTATGCTCCGCAATAGGTTTTCGTTGTTCTTTTTCATAATACATATCCGCAATAGTGCGTGTGAACGCAAGGGTTTGGTTTTTTAGGGGAGTTACGACGGGAATCGCACGTTGTTTGCGCTTTCCTTCGAATACAACATAGACCAAGGCTCCGATTAACACTAAATAATAGGCCCATTTGAATTCCTTGGTGTTGAGGAAAATATACATGGGCGAAGTATAGAATTTTTTGCCATCCTTGTAATGATTATCGATAAAAACAGGTTTTGACCTATCGATGTAGGATAGTAAACCGGAAGTGTAATCTCGATTGTTATCCTTTAAAATGAAATAATTCGTAAAGGCCTTGGGAAAGGTAGATAGAATGATTTTTCCGTCACCAAAATCTTTTCTAATCGCATCAAAGTGCTTTTTGGCAATCGCCAATGTATCTTCGTAGTTGTCTACAACACTAATAATAGTCGTATTTAAGGTATCTATCGTTTTAAAGTAATTCGAGTAGTTATCCTTTGTAAATGGATAGCTTAGCTCTGAATTCAAATTCGGATTCATCAATTGGTGAATTTGCTTTTGTTCTTCCCCAAAACCGGCAAAGAGTCCAGAAGTATTTATTTTTAAGGTGTCTAGCAAAATATCTTCGAAAGAAGTGGAAGCAATGAAAAGGGTATTTCCTTGAGAAGTCCAATCCAGTAGGGTTTCCAATTCAGACCGTCCGAATTCGATATTTTCGTTGACCAAGAAGTAGGTGCCCCGAGCTTCAAAATTAGCATTCAAATATTCATAAGGAGGTACGCTGACTTGTTCCGTTTCAGCAAAAAGTTGCCCCATGAGGTCATTTAGTACATAGGTGCCATACGGAATTTTGTGTTGTGTAACGTAAGATGGAAACCAATTCAATTCCTTTGGTTTATTGTATTGCAACACCATCAACAACGCAATGGTGGTTACTGCGATAATCAAATAGATATTGGTCTTGCTATTCATTTTTCAAGGTTTTTTGCACTATTGAAAAAATGACCTCCGCCTTTTGATATTGTGATTCATCAATACTAAAATCTCCATACCACACGTAATCGTATAGCAGAGTGATTTTAGTAAATGCCTTTTTTAAATCAGGTTTTTTGATTTCCTTTTCGTAATCATGATTGGTTTTTTGTAACTGCCAGTCGATTACCTCTTGCGCACTCATTAATTGAAGGATGTAGAGATAGTAATAACGTATGGCCAGCCTATAGTTCTTCTCTTTGACTGCCTTTTGTATGAGCACTTGAATATCCTCATTTTTAATAATATGTTCTTCCTCGGAAAGACCCACAAATGGACTTTTGGAATTTGAATTGGCAGGCGCACTTGAATTTACATTGATAAAAAAACGAACCAACAAAAACAATAAGAGGGCCAATAGGATATAGGGCAATATTCTTAGAAAGACCGCCAATGCTCCGGCTGCTTCTTCGATTCCGAAAATCCATTCGAAAAATCGCAGAAAAAGATTACCGAGCCAGGTTTTGAAATCATCCCACCATGTAGGATCGCTTGCCACCACTTCATAGTCGAATTTAGGATCGTTCTTGAATTTGATTAAATCTTCTTCACCGATGTGTTGTACTTCAAGACTTTCGGTATCATATTTTACCCTAAGCGAGTCCTGCTGTGCACTGGCAATGACCAGTCCATGGAATAGGAAGAAAAGGAGAAGAAGAAGTCGCTGCATTAGTATTTATCGGGCGTTTCACCTAGATCTTGAATTCGTTCATAAGTTCCGGTAAAGTTCTTTTTTTCATTTAAATTAAAATAAATAAGGGCACCAGCGACGACAGAAATCAAGTTGAGTAAAAACTGTGCTAAAGTGCCGATCATATTTAGAATCAAGTACACTGGGTCTTGAAATAAGTTAGTCATACTTTCTGCATCCATTTCTCCTGAGAGCACGCCCATCTTGGCCCATTGATAGATCACGGCAGGCAAAGCGAAGGCATAGCTAGCTATACTGACGATAATAATGACTACTACCAGGGTAGCAAAAGTAATCCACCATTCATCCTTTATTAACTTGAAACTGTAACCGTAAGCATCGACGGCACCTTTTTGGTCGAATACCAAAACACTGAATGAAAGCGCGAGTGGAACCCATAGGTAGATACCGGGAACACAGCAGATGAAAATACCAACCATAATTGATAGGACTACTAGAAAACCAAGTCCTAAGAAGCTACCGAACCTTTGGTAAACTTCCGATTTAATCGCTGCTTCATCGATTTTGCCTTTCCCGTTCGCGTAAGATTTTATATAATGAAGTACCGTAGATTGAGACATCGTATACACGATAACAATTGAAACGAGGTATAAAATACTAACTCCGAACATAATTCCAAGATTGGAAGTAGATGGTGCTCCCGTACCCATGAGCGCGACATTCAAACTATCTCCAACAAAAAACATATACAGACCGAGTGAAATCATCATGACTAAGAGATAGGGCCCAACTATTCTAAAAAAAGTGATAAAAAAAGGCTTGAACTGACTTCTTAAAAATGCGAAGGTATCTGACAGCACATCACCCAATTCGCGTTTTTTCTTAAATTCAATATACTCTGTCATGCTATGGTTTTTTTGTTTAGTTGGTATGGATATATGATATAATAAAAAATAATCAATGCCAATGAGCCTATAATAATAAGTAGTGCCAGCGAATCGGGCATTTCGGTATGACGGGTTACAAAACCTTCGAGAAAACCTGCAATAATGAAAAAGGGAACGGTGCTGAGCATTATTTTCAGTCCATTTACAACGCCTCTTCGGAAAGATTCAAGTCTCGTGTAAGTACCTGGAAAAAGCATTCCGTTAGCCAAAACGAGCCCTGCACAACCGGCTATGATAATAACCGATATTTCAATGGTACCGTGAATCCAGATCGTTCTGATCGATTCCCATCCCAATCCCTTTTCGAAAAAGAAATATTGAAAGCTACCCAGCATGATTCCGTTTCTGAGCATGATATACAAGGTGCCTATACCCAATAAAATGCCAAAGGCAAAAGCATATACCGCCACAGTGATATTGTTGATGGTAATACCTAAGAACATATTGAACTCGCCCATTTCTTTATAAACGGCCATGGGGTCATCATTTTCAATGTTTTCAAGGGTCATATTTACATAGCCGTCTCCTAGAATCGACCTTACGAAATCACCTTCGTTTGCCGATGAAAAGGCACCGACTGCAGTAAAAAAAGCAAAGACCAAAAATGCGATGAGCAATTCACGTCTGTGGTTATAAAACATGGTTGGGAACTCCGTTTTCCAGAAACCGATGATTCGATTTTTCGACTCGCGATTGGTTTTGTAAATCTGGCGATGTGCCTGAGAAGCTAGTGCATTCAGGTAAAATTCGGTGTTACTGCCCGCATAAAAGGTCTTGGCATAACTTAAGTGGTCGGTAATTTCTATGTAGAGGTCGGACAATACATCAGGTGCAATATCCGTTTTGTTCGATAGTGCGTTTTCAAAGACAGCCCATTTATCCTTATTTCGTTTTACGAATGCGGCTTCTCGCATTAATCAGGGGTTTATGGGATTGTTTTGAATTGTGTTGTTAGAACTAATATTATCTACTTTTGTTGTGGAGCGATAAAAAATTGGGTAGTGGCTGATAGGCCAATCTACTTAATTTTGAGCTTAAATTGAAAAGATTTCTCAAAATACGAAAAATGAGTTCCTGGAGATTATTCTGATTGTATAGTTCAAAAAAGCCGCTTGTACCCAAAGTAACTAATAATATGGAACAATTTCAAATTGAAACAGCTCAAAATATAAGCATCCGTCAAAACACGGCCCACTTGGGTGAACGTATGTTAGCTTATATCATAGACAGTTTCATTATAGGTGTTTATATCATTCTCATGGTGTTATTATTAGTAACCATGAATATTGAAATGGAAGATATGTGGGCACTTTATTTGGTCTTGAACTTGCCTGCATTTCTCTATTACGTACTTCTTGAAACCTTTATGGATGGAAAGACCATAGGGAAGAGCCTGGTACACATTCGCGTGGTCAAGTTAGACG
>JARFRH010000036.1 GCA_029287355.1 Maribacter sp.
GTGGAGTGCCCTGACTGTCGGTTACCGTACCTGTAACCGTCGATTGAACTGCATCTTCCAGTTCAGTTGTAGAAAAGTTTGCTTCGGGATTTGCCAGTGCCAGTTGGGCACCAAGACAAATCATCATCGATAAAAGTCCAATACCAAAGGAAGTGAATTTCCCTTTGGACTTTACCGAATTGTCATCATGTTTTTGATTCATAATCCTTGTTGTTTGTTAGTTTAAAAAGTTTTGAAGTCGTTGAGTCAGATTTAAACCTCAGGTTGGTTTAGTGTTAAATAAAACCCAACGAGGCCGTAATAATAGCAAAATTATGTGAAAATAAACCAAATAAAAACCAATAATTTCTTCATGGAAGTAATGGATTTTTTCTTTAAGAATTGCGAATATGGCTTATCAAGCCCTATTATTATTGACGATACGGAATTTTGACCTTCTAATTTTTGTCAATTTGAAAATATAAAAGATTAACAAAGCTTGGTCCGAATGTTAGGTATTTTACTACATTTTTATTGATTTAATATGCTTGCTAAAACGTTTGAGTACTCGGTAATTTGATTTTTACCCGTATCCAAAATACATGCTCAAAGAATTGGTGATTCTTTTAATACCTGGGCCTTTTCCGATGGATTAATAATCGCATCCCTATTACACTTTCTCACAGTGTAATACAAGCAGTTTGTCATTTAGGTCGGTTACGAAGAACAGATAGACTTTGCCACCATCCTTTATTTTGTATTTCTTCTTGATTTCGGCGACTGTTTCAGGGAAATTTCTAATGGCAATGTTCGCTTTCAGTCCTTTAAGGAATGTACTTGTTTTCGTATTGTAAGGAAGGCATTCTTTTATTATAAATCTTCTGCCGGGGAAGTCGATCAGCTCTTTGGAAGTAAACAAATGAGTATGTCTGTGGATTTTCATTAAAGAAAATCGATTTCCAACTGTTTTGAAAGCCCCGGATTTCAAGATGGCGGCATTGGGTTCGTATAAATAGTCAAGTGGCAAATGAAATGAAGAACTAGCCTCCTTTTCTTCACGAAGTAAAAAATCGAA
Source organism: Maribacter sp. (assembly GCA_029287355.1). Lineage (GTDB taxonomy): Bacteria > Bacteroidota > Bacteroidia > Flavobacteriales > Flavobacteriaceae > Maribacter_C. The sequence goes on from JARFRH010000036.1 coordinate 1,055, forward strand.
GGTCTGGAGGGTATTATTTACGATGTTCACGGTTTTTGCCTGAATCTTTCCGAAATAATCGATTTCTAGTATCCAAAGTAATTCCTTTACCTCCCCATCAATAGCGACTATATGTATCTCCCTAATGTTTTGCATCTCTTTTATTCCGGCTGAAATATCCAAAAAAGGAGCTGTCTTTATTAAAATGTTGTTCGCCGATGAGAAAAACAAATCCAAATTTTGGGTTACATCGGGGAAACAATCCGATAAATGGAACACTTTTCCTTTTTTGTCACTTCTTCTTGATGGGTCTATAAACACCCAGTCAAATGGATCTCTAGAGGTTTTTAAAAACCGCAATCCATCACCTGAAATTGTTGTTACATTTTTTGTTCCCAGAACATCAAAATTATGGGCTGCGATTTCGGCTAAATCTTCATCGATTTCACAGTGTAAAACAACACTCATTTTTTGACTAAAATAGTAACTGTCAACCCCGAATCCGCCGGTGAGGTCGATGAGCGATTTCCCAGAGACTATTTCCGATTTATATCGCGCGGCAGCTTCCGAGGAACTCTGTTCGATATTTACTTTTTTTGGGTAGTAGATTTGAGCAGTTTCGAACCAGGTGGGAAGCTTTTTTTTACATTGTTTTTTTGATGCAATCTGCTCAGCGAGTTCTTTGGAGGAAATCGTGTTAAAAACAGGTTTTCGAAGTAATAATGACACAATGTCAATATTAAAATTTTTTAGTATAAAACGTTGTACATCAGTATTTAAAATTGCTTTATTCAAAGTTAAATTATAAGTTTTTAGTCAATGACTTCACAATCTTGTTTTCCGCTAAAAATTCCTTTAAAATAACCTTTATTGCCGTATATCCAGGTACGGCAATGATCATTCCTGTGACTCCAAAAAGTAAACCCCCGATAATGATGACCAGAAAAATTTCAAGCGGGTGGGATTTTACGCTATTTGAAAAAATATAGGGCTGGGAGAAGAAGTTATCGACTAATTGGCCCACTACGAAACCAATCATTACATAGCTCGTTTTGGGCAAGATTACAGTGCTAAAATCAGCCCCTAAATTACTGGTCATTGATAGCACTAACATGAGCACTCCTCCGATAATCGGACCTACATATGGAATCAAGTTTAAAAGAGCACAAAGAAAGGCGATAACGATGGCGTTTTCGATGCCAAAAATAAAGAGCACAATGGAGTAGATAATGAATAGAATCAGTATCTGGAAAACCAAACCAACAAAATATCGTGATAATAAATCTTTGATTTTGGCAATGGATCTTTTAAGACGGCCTTCTTTGTTGTTTGGTATGAAAACCATGAGTCCGTCTTCGAATAACTTACTGTCTTTCAAAAAGAAAAAAGCGATAAAAAGTACGGAGAATAGGCCGACGCTTAGACTTCCAAGTATACCTACGAATGAATTCAAGAAATTAGGAACAAAACCAAAATCGAGATTGGTAAAAAGTTGAGATTGTTTGATGCTTTCTTCAATATCAGCAGAACTTAGTCCTAAATAATCAGTGATTTGTCGATATAGGTTTTCAACATTGCCTTGTAAAGCGTCTATATTTAGAAGCGATAGGTTTTGCCCTTGTTGCACTAGAAGAGGAATGAACAAGGCAATTATGCCAGCGAGGATACCAATTAAGAGTAACATCGTGACAATCACCGCGATGGTGTTATTGAATTTGAGTCTCCGCCTTAGAAATAGCACTATAGGCCTTCCTATTAATGAAGTAACGCCGGCTATTGCGATATAGGAGAGTACTGATTTTATTTGATAAAGGAAATAGCCAACAATAAGAACACCTACAATAATACCAAGTGCCCGCAAGATACCGTCAGATATGGTTTTGGAAGTCATGAATCAGTTTTTGAAAACGTAAGATATTATATTTGCCCCCATTTGAAGGGCTTTTTCACGTACCTCGTTCGGGTCATTATGTACGGTTGAATCTTCCCAACCATCCCCTAAATCTGATTCGAAGGAGAATAATAAGACCAAACGGCTTTCGTGAAAAATACCCAAAGCTTGTGGCCTTTTGCCATCGTGTTCATGAATTTTGGGCAAGCCTTCTGGAAATTTGTATTCCTGCGAAAAAATGGGGTGGTCTGTTGCAAGTTCTTCGAGTTCCTTATCCGGAAAGACTTTTACAAGTTCTTTTCGTAAATACGGTTCCATACCATAATTGTCGTCAATATGTAAAAAACCGCCAGACAATAAGTAAACTCTCAAGTTTTCTGCTTCTTCCTGAGAAAAGACAACATTACCATGTCCCGTCATATGTAAATAGGGATACTGAAAAATTGTAGCATTTCCGACTTCAACAGTATTTGGTTTTTCCTTGATTTCGGTATTGATATTTTGATTGCAGAACCGGATTAGGTTTGGTAATGCAGTTGGATTGGCATACCAATCACCACCTCCCTTATATTTCAAAATAGCAATTTCCTGCGAAAGCAATGAAGAGCAGGTCAAAACGAAAAAAAATAGAAGTGCCCGCGTAAGGTGCATCATAAATAAACTACGTAAATAACGGTAAGTATCAAATTTAGGAATTATCATGTTGAAACAGGTAGGCATCACCGTAATAGTTTTGATGAGTTTATATCCAATAACATTGAATGGTGTCTTAAAAGGCAATTAATGGCATTTGTGTTGTTCGTTTGATGTGCTCTGTATGTTTTTTATCTGGAGAATATGGAGCATTTTTCATCCATTATTAATTGTAGTAACTATGGTACAAGCTACAATGGCAGCGGTTTCGGTTCTTAAACGATTACGCCCAAGTGAAATTGGTAAAAATCCCTTTTCATAAGCGAGTTCAATTTCAGATTTTGAAAAGTCACCTTCCGGTCCAATTAAGATAGTAACATCCTTATCAGGTGCAACCCGTCTTTTGAGGTCCATCTTTTCTCCATCTTGACAATGTGCAATGAAATGTAGTCCTTCATTTGGTTCCGCCATGAATTCTTTATAAGTAATTGCCTCATTCAATTTGGGAAGGTAGGTCTGCAAAGATTGTTTCATACCAGCCTGCACAACCTTTCTCATTCGTTCGATTTTGATGGTTTTTCGTTCAGATCGTTCACAAATTATTGGGGTTATTTCATTTACGCCAATTTCAGTGGCTTTTTCTAAAAACCATTCGAACCTATCATTTAATTTTGTTGGCGCAACAGCCATATGAAGCCAGTGTTTTGTTGGGTGTATTTTGGTGGTGTCGAATATTTCGGCGGTACACTTCTTCATATCGGCTGAAATAATTTTTGCCTCGAACCAGTACCCTTTTCCATTGGTAATGTTCAAAATGTCTCCTTCTTTTTTTCGAAGAACCTTTGTGATATGTTTACTTTCTTCTTCTGAAAAAGTAAATTGAGAAACACTGCTATCTAATCGGGGATTGTAAAATAATTGCATAATCGGTTGAATATTGTTTGTTACCTCGGATGTTAACTACCTATACTGTAGCGGGCTTTTGCGGTCACGTCTTTTGTGGTGAATATTTTTTCTTGAAATTTTAAAAAACCAACAATGCCAATCATCGCCGCGTTATCAGTGCAAAATTCAAATTTAGGAATATAGGTTTTCCAACCTATCTCTTTTTCGGTATTTTTTAGTGCCTTTCTAATGCCAGAGTTGGCCGATACACCACCACCTATGGCTATTTGAGTTACGCCCGTTTGCCGTACAGCTTTCTTGACTTTGTCCATTAGAATTTCGATAATCGTAAATTGGATGGACGCACAAATATCATTTAGATTTTCGGAAACAAAATCAGGATTTTTGGCGGTTTCCCTTTGTATGAAATAAAGAATACTTGTCTTTAAGCCACTAAAACTAAAGTTTAAGCCATTTACTTTGGGCTTTGGAAAAGGGAAGGCTAGGGGGTTACCCAATTGTGCGTATTTATCGACCAAAGGGCCACCGGGATAGGGGAGCCCCAAAATTTTAGCGCTTTTATCAAAAGCCTCTCCGACCGCATCATCAAGAGTTTTCCCTAAGATTTCCATATCAAAATAATCTTTTACCAAGACTATTTGAGTATGACCACCGCTAATGGTCAAAGCTAAAAAAGGAAAAGTCGGTGGTATCATACTGTCATCTTCAATAAAGTGGGCCAATATATGCGCCTGCATATGATTCACTTCTATTAAAGGAATATCAAGCCCCATTGCGAATGACTTGGCGAAAGAAGTGCCCACCAAAAGGGAACCCATGAGTCCTGGTCCACGTGTAAAAGCTATGGCTGATACTAGTTTTTTATCGATATTTGCTTTACGTAAAGCTTGGTGTACTACTGGAACAATATTTTGCTGGTGTGCTCGTGAGGCAAGTTCGGGGACAACACCCCCATACTCCTCATGAATTTTTTGCGTTGCTACCACATTGCTCAATACGCTTTTATTGTGCAATACTGCGGCAGACGTATCATCACAAGAAGATTCTATTGCAAGAATGTAAATAGTTTCATTTTCCACAGTTTTGGAATAAAATTTGAAGTATAATAAGGCACAAAGTTAAAACATAAACTGCTATCAAAAAACTTAGAAAAAAACGGCTAAGAATAGTATTGGTATTCATACTGATAGCTGTTTTAGGCACTATTATACTTTCTTTACCGGCCGTGCAGACCAGATTCGCAAAAGTTGCCACCAACTCCATCAACGAAGAATTCGGGACCAATATCAATATAGACAAACTTAGAGTTTCTCTTATTTCTTGGGATACATCAATGAAAGGTGTCTACATAGAAGACTATGAAAAAGACACCCTTTTTTATATCAACGATTTGACGACCTCTATTCTCAGTGTGCGTAATCTAACCAAAGGCAAGCTCGAATTTGGTTCTATTGAAATCGATAAACTTGATTTTAAATTGAAAACCTATCGAGATAGCATCAGTACTAATTTGGAGGTTTTTATAGATAAACTAGATGATGGAAAACCCAGAAAACCGGGAACGCCTCCTTTCTTTTTTTCCTCATCTAACGTTGAAATCGCCAATAGCACCTTTAAGTTACTCGATGAGAATCGTGAAACGGAAAAGCTATTGGATTTCAAGAATTTGAACATCAATGCCAATGAATTTCAGATTCTGGGGCCTGAAGTAACGGCGAATATCGAGGCCATGTCTTTCGCGAGTCATCGAGGGGCCAAAGTAAATAAGTTAGCAACCGATTTTAAGTATACCAAACAGCAAATGCGTTTTGATTCTTTGAGCATACAAACTCCTAAATCCGAACTCATAGGTGGCCTTGTGTTCAACTATGACCGCAAAGATTTTAAAGACTTCTTGAACAAGGTAAATGTCGTTGCGGAGTTTTCCGATTCAAAAGTGGCTCTTGATGAAATTAACATTTACTATGATCAATTTGGAGCCGGAAAAACGGTCCAGTTTTCATCGAAAATCAATGGAGTTCTGAATGACCTTAATACCGAAGAATTGTTTGTGCAGTCTGAAAATACAGGTATTCGTGGAGATTTCAACTTTAAGAATCTATTTAGTAGAGATGCCCCATTTGTGATGAATGCACAAATGAAAAACGTTACAACAAGTTATTATGAAATGCGCTCCCTCTTACCCAATTTTTTAGGAAAGCTGCCGAGTACATTTAGAAAATTCGGTCAATTTACGGTAAGAGGAAATGCGGTGGTTTCGGAGACCGCGATAAATGCCAAAGTAAATTTAAACACTGCCGTGGGGAGCAGTTATGCGGATTTGGAACTTACCAACATTGATAACATTGACAATGCGGCATATAAAGGTTTTGTTTCGCTCATTGATTTTGACCTAGGAGATTTTGTAGAGCGACAGAGCCTAGGAAAAATCACTTTGGATTTTAACGTTGAGGGAGAAGGTCTTGCTGGAAAAAATTTGAATACCGAGGTCATCGGACAGGTATATTCCGTTAATTTTAATGGGTATAATTATCAAGACCTAAAGGTTTCCGGTATCATTAAAGACCAACTCTTTGATGGTTCATTAATAAGTCATGATGACAATCTGAAATTTAATTTTAAGGGATTGGCTGATTTTGGTTCCGAAAAAAACAACTTTAATTTTATTGCTTCTGTCGATTATGCGGATTTTAAACGGTTAAACTTTATTAATGATAGCGTATCCATTTTCAAGGGGAATGTGAATATGGATATCACCGGAAATTCATTAGATAATATTGTAGGTGAAATCAACTTTACGAAAACTAATTTTCAAAATGTAAACGATACGTATTATTTCGAAGATTTCAAGATATCCTCAACTTTCGATAATGATTCCACGAGAACGATAGATATCAATTCTACGGATATCATTACGGGATATATGAAAGGTAATTTCAAAGTCAAAGAGCTCGGCAAATTAGTGCAAAACTCCTTAGGAACAGTCTATACCAATTATAGGCCTTTTGATATTTCCGAAGGACAAGCATTAGCTTTCAATTTTAAAATATACAACAAGATAGTAGACGTTTTCTTCCCAGAGGTTACTTTTGATCCAAACACTTTTATAAGAGGTGATATTGTTGCCGATGAAGGGGATTTCAAGCTAAACTTCAAGTCTCCTAGTATTGAGGCGTATGGTACAAAGGCAGATAATATAGAATTGAAAGTCGATAATAAAAACCCACTTTTCAACACCTATGTTTCCGTCGGGGACCTTTCCACTCCATACTACGATGTCAAGGACTTTAACTTGATAAACACAACACTAAAAGATACCCTATTTTTCCGAACGGAGTTCAAAGGAGGCAGTGAATATGATGATAGCTACAACCTGAACTTCTATCATACTTTCAACAGTCAGAAAAAATCGGTCATAGGTCTGAAGAAATCCGATGTTAGTTTTAAGGGCAATACTTGGGTTTTGAATAAGGACGGAAATTCCAAGAACAAGGTCATCATCAACAGGACCTTGGATAGTATATCGATTCAAGAAATTGTGATGAATAACAATGAGCAAGAACAAATTCGCTTACGTGGACAAATGGCCGATTCTACATTCAAAGATTTACAACTTCAGTTTAAAATTGTTTCCTTAGCTAAAATCGCCCCGGTCATTGATAGCCTTAAATTAAAGGGCGAGATAAATGGTAACCTAAATATCCTGCAAAAAGACGGTATTTATTTACCCAGTTCAAACCTAGCGGTTGATGATTTTTCGGTCAATGATATTAGACTTGGTGATTTGACTATGAGCATTGTCGGAAATAGAGATTTGTCCGATTTTAGGGTAAACTCCCAAATTACGGACAAGGGTATTGAAAAATTAGGAATTGTAGGTAGCATTGATAATTCTGGTGAGATACCTCAGACCAATCTTTTGGCCAATTTTCAAAATTTTGATTTAGAACCTTTCAGCCCCTTGGGAGAGGGAGTAATCGACCATATTCGTGGCGGTTTGAATGGGAGTGCGCGTATTGTAGGAGATATCAACAGTCCTGATATAAATGGACTTCTGACTTTGAACAATGCCGGTATCGCAGTACCTTACCTCAATGTTGATTATTCATTCGCTCCTAATTCTAGAGTACGTCTCACTAAACAGGTTTTTGATTTTGAGGAAATTGCATTGACCGATGTGGCTGAAAATACAAAGGCAACCATCGATGGCACCATTAGTCACACCGCCTTTGATGATTGGATTTTGGATCTTAATGTCGACACCAACAATGACCGTTTACTGATTTTGAATACGGAATACGAAGAAGACGAATTGTATTATGGTGCAGGCTATTTGAACGGTACGGGCAGAATCTTTGGCCCGACCACAGCCTTGACCATCACCGTTGATGGTGAAACGGCGCGCGGTACTTCCTTAAAGATTCCGTTAAGTGATGTAGCCTCGGTAGGGGATTATTCATTTATCAACTTTATCGATAAGAAAAGTGTAGCAAGCATTGATGCCGAACGTGTATTAAATGATGTTGAAGGTTTGGAGCTAGAATTCGATCTTGATATAACGCCAGAGGCCGAGGTAGAGATTCGTGACCCTGAAACAGGAAGTACTTTGAAGGGTACGGGTGAAGGTATTGTTTTGATGCGAATAAATACCAGAGGTAAATTCGAAATGTATGGCACTTTCGCGGTCGTAACGGGAACCTATAATTATAAGTTCGGCAATATTATTAATAAAACATTTGATGTGAAGCCAGGTGGCACCATTAACTGGGAGCGGGATCCTTTGGCCGCCCAAATCAACATGGAAGCCGTGTACTCTTTAAGTGCTAGCCCAGCCCCACTACTGCAAAACCAGGGATATTCTAGAAGCGTTCCAACTGATGTGGTCATTGGTCTTACAGGTGAATTGGAAAGCCCGGATATTGCATTCAATATTGAGTTTCCCGGTGTAAGTTCGGTAGTCCTTTCGGAATTAGAATATACGCTTCAGGATCCAACGGTAGAAGAACGAAATGCTTTATTTCTTTTGGCGCAGGGGTCATTTGTAAACGACCAGACCGGAATTACTTCTCAGGCGGTTACAGGAAATTTAATACAGTCAGCCTCGAGTATTTTAAATCAAGTTCTCAGTAGTGGAAACGAGAAGTTTAAATGGGGCATCGATTATCAACAAGGATACCAAAACATAAATGAAGGAATAGAAACAGACGATAGGGTAGGTGTCTCAGTATCCACCCAAATCAGTGATAGAGTGCTATTCAATGGAAAAGTTGGAGTTCCGGTAGGTGGTGCTCAAGAGACTATTGTGGCCGGTGATTTTGAAATTCAATTATTACTGAATGAGGAAGGTACCTTGAGTGCCAAGTTCTTTAGTCGCGAAAGCGAGATTCAGGAATATTTGCAAAGAGCAGGAACCTCAGAGCAAGGTATCGGACTTACTTATGAAGTCGATTTTGATACGTTTCGAGAAATGTGGAGACAAATGTTCGGCAAAAAGGAGAAAGATCAAGAAAGTTTGCCTGAGAAATTGGCGCCCGAGTCCAACGAATCACCAATAATGGTTATGGGAAAGGATAGTTTGATTCGTGTCTTACCTAAGAACAAGAAAATTGACTGATCGCCTCTCCGAGATTGAGTATTTGTTACAATCCGCACTAGAAATTTACATTTAGCTTACGAAATTGATTGAAGTGTTGGTAATTCATTAATAAAGACTCTGGACTGTTCCAAAATTCGAATAAGTTTCCTAATTTCGCTAGCTTAATTTTTTTATGACATCAGAGATAAAAACAATAGGGGTTTTCACTTCCGGAGGGGATTCTCCAGGAATGAATGCGGCCATTCGGGCCGTGGTTAGAACCTGCGCCTATATGAATGTTGATTGCGTTGGAATCTATAGAGGTTACCAGGGAATGATAGAAGGCGATTTCAAACCAATGGATGCCCGTAGTGTTAACAATATCATTAACAAAGGCGGAACGATCCTTAATTCCCCAAGATGTTAGGAAATTAGAACTAAAGAAGGACGTAAAAGAGCTTATGAGCAGTTGATGGCAGAAGGTATAGATGCTTTTGTATTAATTGGGGGAGACGGAAGTTTTACAGGTGCAATGACATACAACGAAGAATTCAATTTTACGGTTATATGTATTCCGGGTACTATTGACAATGATATTTTTGGCACTTCGAATACTTTGGGTTTTGACACGGCATTGAATACCGTAGTAGAGGTAATTGATAAAATAAGAGATACTGCTAGCTCTCATAACCGATTATTTTTCGTCGAGGTCATGGGGCGCGACGTGGGTCACATTGCTCTCAACGTTGGTGTGGGTGCTGGGGCAGAAGAGATATTGATTCCTGAGGAAAATCTAGGATTAGAGCGTTTGTTAGAATCCTTAAAGAGGAGTAAAAAATCAGGGAAATCATCAAGTATCGTCGTAGTTGCCGAAGGGGATAAAATTGGAAAGAGTGTTTTCGAACTAAAAGAATATGTTGAAGAACACTTACCTATTTATGACGTTCGGGTATCCGTTTTAGGTCATATGCAACGCGGTGGCTCTCCCTCATGTTATGATAGGGTATTGGCAAGTAGAATGGGTGTAAAGGCTGTGGAGGCCTTGATTGAAGGCAAGACCAACCTCATGGTAGGGGTACAGAATAATGTAATAACGTTCACCCCGATTAGCAAAGCAATAAAGGGACATACGAAAATAGATAAGGAACTCATTCGGGTTTCAGATATAATGACAACATAATAAACTTAAAAAAGAGAATAATGTCAAACTTGAAAATAGGAATCAACGGATTTGGTAGAATAGGCAGATTGGTCTTTAGAACCACTGTAAAAAGAGGTGATGTGGATGTAGTTGCGATAAATGACCTGCTAGATGTAGAACATTTGGCATACTTGTTAAAGTATGATTCCGTTCATGGCAAATTCGACGGCACTGTTGATATACAAGACGGAAATCTTATCGTCAATGGAAAAACGGTACGGATTACCGCCGAAAGAGACCCTAAAGATATCGGATGGGATGCTGTAGGTGCTGAAATTGTTGCCGAATGTACCGGTATTTTCACAACACTTGAAACCGCTCAGTATCACATAGACGGTGGTGCTAAAAAAGTGGTAATCTCCGCCCCTTCGAAAGATGCGCCAATGTTCGTAATGGGAGTGAATCATGCTGACGTGAAGGCTTCGGATACTATCGTTTCGAATGCCTCATGTACTACCAACTGCTTAGCTCCAATGGCTAAGGTGTTAAATGATAATTTTGGCATTGAAGAAGCATTAATGACAACGGTTCATGCGACTACCGCCACACAAATGACCGTTGATGGCCCTTCCAAAAAAGACTGGCGAGGTGGCAGAAGTGCGTTATTGAATATTATTCCGGCTTCTACTGGCGCAGCTGTTGCCGTAACAAAAGTAATTCCAGCTCTTAAAGGAAAACTTACAGGAATGGCTTTTAGAGTTCCAACGGCTGATGTTTCCGTAGTAGATTTAACGGTTCGCCTAGAAAAAGAAACGTCTTACGAAGAAATTAAAAAAACATTTAAATCGGCTTCGGAAGGAGCTTTGAAAGGTGTTTTAGGATATACGGAAGAAAAATTGGTTTCCCAAGATTTCGTAAGTGATCCCCGTACAAGTATTTTTGATGCAGGAGCTGGAATCGAATTGAATTCGAAATTCTTCAAGCTGATTTGCTGGTATGATAATGAGGCTGGTTTCTCCAATAAAATGGTAGACCTTGCACAACACGTGGCGAGTTTATAAAAAATATTTTTTCGATAACATCCTGATAATAGTTTTAGATACCCTAATTTTCAGGATGTTATTTTAAATATTGCGGTATGATATTAATTGTTGATAGTGGTGCAACTAAGGCGGATTGGATAGCTTTGGATGAAGGGGGAAATCAATTGTTTCTAACTCAGACCTTGGGATTAAGCCCTGAAGTTCTAACAAAGGCAGTTATTGAAGATCGTCTTGCGAATAATTTTGAACTTTCAAAGAATAAGGAAAAGGTTACGAGGTTACATTTCTATGGTGCGGGTTGCGGTACTGATCGAATGAAGAGTTTTCTTAAAGATATTTTTTCCGATTTTTTTCCGAATGCCAAAGCATACGTAAAAGAAGATACCTATGCAGCTATTTTCGCGACTACTAAAATAGGCAACCAAAGTATTGTCTGTATATTAGGTACTGGGTCAAATTGTAGCTATTATGATGGGCACCAGCTTTTTCAAAAAGTAACTTCTTTGGGTTACATTCCTATGGATGATGGTAGTGGCAACTTTTTTGGCCGTAAGTTGATACGTGACTATTACTTTCACAAAATGCCTCAAGATTTGGCCATGAAATTCAACAAAGAGTATGATCTTGATGCCGATGTGATAAAAGAGAATCTTTATAAACAACCAAATCCCAACACATACCTAGCGACTTTTGCGCGTTTTTTGGTTGAGAACAAAGAACATCCGTATTGTAAGGGTGTTATTGATAAAGGATTTCAGCAATTCGTGAACAACTATATCATGCAATTCGAGCTGGCCACAAAAGTGCCCGTTTGTTTTGTTGGAAGTATAGCGCATTATCTCAGAGATGAACTGACCACTGTTCTGGAGCGTAATGATCTTATTGTTGGACTAATCCGACAACGACCAATTGAGGGCTTGGTAGAGTTTCATAAGGAAAACCTATAAACGGAATTCTTCTACAACACCTTTATTTCCGCACTTATTTTACCGCGATCATTGAGATTTCCACATTAACGAACTTAGGAAGATTTGCAACTTCCACGGTTTCTCTTGCTGGTGCGGTTTCTGTCTCAAAAAAACTGCCGTAGACTTCATTTACTTCAGAAAATTGATGCATGTCTTTTAAGAAAATGGAAGACTTGACCACGTTCTCAAATGACATTCCTGCTTCTTCAAGAATGACCTTTACGTTTTGCATGCACTGGGCTGTTTCTTTTTTGATATCTCCAGATATCATTTCCCCAGTAATCGAATCCATTGGTATTTGTCCGGATATATACAAGGTGTTTTCACTCAAGACAGCTTGATTATATGGGCCGATAGGAGCAGGAGCGCTTTTGGTATTAATTATTTTTTTCATGAATAAATTATTTAATGTCATTCCCGTACAGACGGGAATCGAAACTATATTAGTGTCATTGCCATCATCCTGATGGCAATCGGGAAGGAATCTTTTTTAATTTTAGCCCTTCGTCCCTTCATGCCGATAGATAGGATAAGGACATTCACCGGTGGAAATCATCTAGACGATTTTGAATTTTAGTATTTTCGAATGTGATATTTTATCGGTTGATTGGTGGTTGACTGCGATTTTCCCATTTCAAGTCTTTTAAAATACTCGCACTAATACCTATAAAGAAATTCAACTGGCGGTATCGGCCGAAAGGAGTCCAATTGAAACGCATATCAAAACTTTTCAAGTTTCGCTCAAAACCTAGAGAGGTCAACCCAAAGCCATTATTCACAAAATCATAACTTGAATTTCCTCTTATTTTCCAGCGCGGCGAAAGTTCGATATTACCAGAGAACATAAGGGAATGATTCGTCAATTCACCTTGTCGGTTATTATTATTGTAGGATGCCGAGTAAGCCAATCTAAAATCCCACGGTATTTTGGTGCCATAAACTGGGTTTTCAATATCCGATTCATTTTTACGATCTCTGTCATCAAGGGAATTAAAATCATCTGTCCTACCAAAAAGGTCATCGTCACGACCTCCACTTTGTGCCACATAATCAAACTCACTGACTTCCTCTTCCTCTTCTTCCTCTTCATCTTTTCTTCCGAACATCTCACTGCTGATACTATAACTAATATTGAGATTCGCCCTTGTCAATCGCAGAAGGCTTCCACCATTATCGATATTCCAGGTATCTATTCTTCTGCCGTTATTGTCTATGGCATATGGGTCGAGGGATGCCGAAAAGTTGATTGACATTTTACTGTCAAGAATAGAAGTTCCCCCATTGACACTTATAGGGCTCAACCGCAATGAATCAGCTTCTAGATTATATGCTGTAGCAATGTTGAAGTTACTTAAAATAGGTATTTTCTTGGGCTCGGTTGCAGTTGAATCTTTATCTGTCACTTTAGCTTCAAGCGTATTGGCCAAAGAGAAACTGATACTATTTGATTTTCCCAATCTAGGTGCGCCATTTAAGGTGCCATCAAAACGACTGTATTGTACATATTCCTGTTTATCAAGGTCGAAGTATTCATCGTAGTATTGATCGAATGAAGGCGCATATCCATAACTTAAAGAGGGCCGCATCACATGACGTATAGCTTGTATTTTTTTATCCTCCCCAAAGTTGAAAGTTCCGTATACGGTGGTACCAACACTTGCACTTAAGTTGTATTGATTATAGCGGTCAAACCCGCCGATGGTGTCACGCACAACCATTCCCCTGTCAGTGCCTTCACCTGCTACGAAGCGTTGATTGAAGGTTTCTAAGGCCCATACATCTTCATAAGACCCACCTACAGTAACGCTAAAGAACTTTGCCACTTTAAAGTTGGTACTGATAGGTATAGAGTGTTTTGCACCTACTTTGGCATTGTCGAACATTTCGCTCTTCAAAAAATCTTCGTCATTCGTCGTCAGGGTATTTCTAGCATTGACATTGTACTGTAAATTGATGTTTTGAATGATTCCCTTTTTAATTCCTTCTCTTTTGGCAAAAGGAAAAATACGTTCCATGCTCGCTTGAAAGGTCGGTAAGGTCATCGTAATATTGTCTCTACCATCGGCAGTGGCGGTTTCCGAGGTTAATTGACTATGGGTCGCCGTGACGCTCATATTTACGGACGGGTATGCCGGAAAGGTCTTGGAATAACTTAATGAAGAGGATAGCGTATTATTTAAGCGATTGGCTGTATTTACCTGATTTAATGAATTTTGGTAGTATTGGCTACTTCCCAAGTTAACCGATGCCGAAAAGCGTGAATTAGGGCTGGCTTTTTGGTCTTGAGAGTGCGATACTTGTATGTTCCAATTTGAGCTCCTGCTAAAATCGCTAAACCCTTTTTGACTGTTGACCAGGTTTTCAAAACGAAAATTCACATTACCTCGGTACCTATACCGTTTAGCATAAACTGACTGTCCTCTAAATCCATAGCTGCCGTTCGTATAGTAATCCCCAGTAAGAGTGAGATCAACATAATCGCTAATCGGTAAATAATATCCTCCGTTTTGAAGAAAATAGCCCCTGTTCGGGTCATTTCCGATCGAAGGCATCAAAAGACCTGCGCTTCTACCCACCGCCAAAGGAAAATAAGCGAAAGGCAGTCCTATAGGTGTAGGAACATCAGCTATGTATATATTACTGAGGCCAGCAATCATTTTTTTTCCGGGTACGAATTTCGCTTTTCGAACCCGAATATAGTAATCAGGGTTAATGGTGTCTTGAGCAGTGGTAATCTTCGCTTCACTCAAAAAATATACGGAATCGTTTTCCTTTTTGGTGATTTCGGCGTAAACCTTCATGTTTTCACTTCCCAACTGACCAGCACCAGCCTGCTGCTCCGTTCTTGAATTCCAGATGAGTGCTTTTTTCGTGTCGAAATTAAAACGAATCGAATCTGGTATAACCACGCTTTCTGCCTGTTTGAAATTAGGTAATTGCGAATAATTTCCTAAAGAATCTTTGATACGTCCAGCATAAACCTCGTTTTTTATGTAGTCCATTATAATAATACCAGCCTTCAATTCGGTATCTTGATAGAGGATTTCGGCCTCGTTATAAAGGTATATTTTCTGATTTCTTTGGCTTAGGATAATGGAATCTTTGGCTTTGTATTTTATCTTATCAAGTAATAAGGTTTGTTTTCCACTGGCCGAGCCTGCCTCCGTTGAATCGACCATCGTAGTATCTCTTTGAACAACAACAGGGTAGAGTGGCGCCATAATGGAATCGGGCTCCGCCTTGATAGGAAGGGCAATCAATTGATCTTCTTGAGCTAAAGCTGAAAAGGCACTAACCAAAAGTAGCAATAGGAAAAGTAAATGATGTTTATTTGATTGCAAGGCTATAAATCCTATTTTTGTAAAGGTCTGGCTTGACTTAAGGAGGTCAAACTTACACATATTTTTTGTTCCCTTTATACGGTATTACAATAAATTTAACCATTATGAGAGCACCAATGTCCATCATTTTTATTCATAGAAAAGGTTTGTTTCCTTCACTTTTTTTACCCCTGCTATTTTTAGTTTTTTCTTTTACAAGTATATTGAGCGGTCAACGAAATGATGGTAAATTCGTGGTGGTTTTAGATGCAGGTCATGGTGGTCATGACCCTGGAAATCTAGGGAATGGCTATCTAGAGAAGAATATTGCGCTTAATATTGTTTTAAATGCAGGGGCGATTTTAGAACGAACTCCCGGTATTCATGTGGTATATACTAGAAAGGACGATACATTTATCGATTTATATGTCAGGGGTGAAATCGCGAATAAGGCAAATGCAGATCTTTTTGTTTCGGTACATTGCGATTCCCATACTTCCAGTGCACAGGGTGCGGGTACATTTGTTTTGGGTTTGCACGCAAACAAGCAGAATTTCGAAATTGCGAAAAAGGAGAATTCCGTGATTTATTTGGAAGATAATTATGAATCAAGATATGCGGACTATGACATTAACTCCCCGGAATCCGTTATTGGCCTAACCATCATGCAGGAAGAATTTTTGGACCAGAGTATTTCTTTGGCCAAGAGTATACAGCAGAATTTCGCTAACAAGTTGAAAAGAAAAGACCGAGAGGTAAAACAAGCAGGTTTTATTGTTTTGCATCAGACTTTTATGCCCAGTGTACTTGTTGAAACTGGGTTTTTGACCAACGATGACGAAGGCGCTTATTTGAATTCGCGAAGAGGACAGTATGAAATGGGCACTAGTATTGCGGAAGCTATTGTAGCTTATAAGGGAGGTGTGCAATCCGACTCTTCACCAATATCAAATACGGTAAGTGCTCCAGTTCCAGAACCAAAAGAAGAAATTGCCATGGAGGGGAAAGTGGCTAATGAAGAACCCATCATGAATTCAAAAGATGCGGCAGAACAATTTGCAAAGAACCCCGGGGCAAACCCCATCGCAGAAGAGGTGCAGGCAAAAGAACCTGAAGTCAAAGAAGTATTAGAGCGCGCCGCTGAAGGTGAAATGCAGTCAATCAAAGAGGGCGTTATTTCGGCTTCTAGCTTACCTGAAAAGCCTTCTGAAGAAATGGCAAAGATTGCTGATGAATCAATTACACTGGAGGAAAATCCCGTAAAACAGGAAATAACTTTAGTAAATGAAAAGCTTGAAGTATCCGAGGTGGTAAAAGTGGAGCCGCAAAAAACTGAAGTAGTAGAAGTTAAAAAAGAAGAAGGTACAACTCCAGCACCTACTAAAGGCTATACCAAGAATATTATTTTTAAGGTGCAACTGATGGCGAGTACTAAAACGATAGCTCTGGCACCTTCAAACTTTGGTGGGCTCAACAAATTGTCAAAAGAGCCCTTTAAACAATTTCACCGGTATATGTATGGGAACACCGACTCTTATGCCCAAGCAAAACTTTTGAAATCAAATGCAGATGCAAAAGGCTATCCTTCATCGTTTATCGTGGCCTATAAGGATGGTGTTCGGATTCCCACCCCAGAGGCTATAAAACTAGTCTCGGAATAATAGCTGCTTCTGAATTTTATTTCTAATTTTGTTTGGAACAGAAAAACCATCCTTTTGAAATTATCTAGAGAAATCAAAACTGGATTGATTGTAGTGCTGGGCCTTATAAGTGTCATTTTTGGCTACAGTTTTCTAAAATCCACCTCCCTTTTCGATAACGATATGACGCTATATGCCGTATACAAAGATATTGGCGGATTGCAGGAAGGTACCGCTGTTTCTATTAATGGAAAAAATGTAGGTGCCGTTAATAGCGTTAAATGGAAAGATGCTTCAGGAAATCTTTTGGTCACATTTACCGTAAATAGAGAACTTTCTTTTTCCAAAAATAGTACAGTAGAATTGTATGATACGGGTTTGATAGGAGGGAAGGGACTTCGAGTCAATCCGGTTTTTGATGGGTTGCCGGTTGCAAATCGAGATACGTTGGTTACTTCTGTCAAGGCAAGTCTTAGTGAGGTAGCGGACCAGAAGCTGTCTCCGATTTTGGAGAAATTCGAGTCGGCGCTTACCGACGCTGATTCCGTTTTGCTGAATGTCAATCAAGTTTTGGACGTGAAGGCGAAACAAGATTTAAGAGAGGTGATATCAGGGTTAAACGATTTGGTCAATAATCTTAATGGTAGTGCGACCAAGTTGAACAGATTATTGGGCACAAATGAGAAAAAGTTGGATAATTCGTTGACTAACTTCGAAACGATGACCAGTAATTTTGCCAAGCTTTCCGATTCATTGAACAATGCAGGTTTGGGTAGAACGCTTACTAATCTTGAATCAACTGTGGCCAATTTGGATAAACTTATGGCCCGTATCGAATCTGGCGATGGTACTTTAGGCAAATTGGTAAATGATGATAAACTCTATACTAACCTGAATAATGCTTCTCGCGAACTCGATTTATTGCTTCAAGATTTTCGTTTGAATCCCAAGCGTTACGTTAACGTTTCGGTATTTGGCAAGAAACAAAAGGATTATGCGGTTCCTGATGAGGACCCAGCGGAAAAAATCGAGAAATAGTAAATGGAATACCTCCCCAATATCTTATTCGCAATTGTACTTATAGCAGGCATTGGTTTTTTTGCTAAAAATGTTGGGCGATTGCGCCGTAATATTAATCTCGGGAAGGATGTTGAGGTCAGCGACAATACATCCCTTCGTTGGAAAAACATGGCCAAAATTGCTTTGGGCCAAACAAAAATGGTCGTCAGACCGATCCCAGGGATGCTACATGTTATAGTGTATATTGGGTTTATTGTCATCAACATTGAAGTTCTTGAAATTATTATTGACGGACTTTTTGGAACACATCGCATTTTAGCACCTCTTGGAGCCTTCTATGATTTCTTAATTGGTTCTTTTGAAATTTTGGCATTATTGGTCATTGCTGCGGTAGTGGTATTTTGGATCAGAAGAAATATTATCCGCTTACAGCGCTTTATCAAACCAGAAATGGAAGGATGGCCTAAAAAAGACGGCAATCTTATTCTATATATCGAACTCATTTTGATGTTTCTTTTTTTGACGATGAATGGTACCGACTATCAATTGCAAAACTTGGGGGCGGAACATTACACTCAGGCTGGTGCCTTTCCGGTAAGTCAATACTTGGCACCTATTTTTCAAGGGATATCGGAATCGGCTTTAATTTTAATCGAGAGAACGGCTTGGTGGTTACATATCGTAGGCATACTTCTTTTCCTCAATTATCTGTATTACTCCAAACATTTACATATTCTATTGGCATTTCCTAACACCTATTATGGAAGTGTCGAACCTAAGGGAAAGTTCAAAAACCTAGAAGCCGTTACCCAAGAGGTAAATTTAATGATGGACCCGGATGCCGATCCTTATGCAGCTCCTGCCGAAGACGCTCCTGAGCCAGAAAAGTTTGGAGCTTCGGATGTGACCGATTTGAATTGGGTACAACTGCTAAATGCTTACACCTGTACCGAATGTGGGCGTTGTACTAGTGAATGCCCAGCAAATCAGACTGGCAAGAAGCTTTCTCCACGTAAGATAATGATGGACACAAGAGATCGTCTTGAGGAAGTCGGTAAGAACATCGACCTCAATAACGGGGAGTTCGTAGAAGACGGGAAACAATTATTGGGAAATTATATTACAAATGAAGAATTATGGGCCTGTACGTCTTGTAATGCTTGTGTAGAGGCTTGTCCTGTGAGTATTGATCCGCTATCCATCATAATGGACATGCGTCGGTATTTGGTCATGGAACAGTCGGCTGCGCCTTCCGAATTGAACAATATGATGGGCAACATCGAAAATAATGGTGCGCCGTGGCCCTTTAATCAGATGGATCGTTTGAATTGGAAAGACGAATCATAAATTCATGCTATGGAAAATCAATTGAACGTACCTACAATGGCGGAACTTTTTGCCGCAGGACAACAACCCGAAGTGTTATTTTGGGTAGGTTGTGCAGGAAGTTTTGACGATCGGGCCAAGAAAATAACCAAGGCTTTCGTGAAAATATTGAACAAGGCGAATGTCTCATTCGCTGTTTTGGGTACCGAAGAAAGCTGTACGGGAGATCCTGCAAAACGCGCTGGAAACGAATTTTTGTTCCAGATGCAAGCTGTGACCAATATCGAGGTGATGAACGCCTATGGGATCAAAAAAGTGGTGACCGCTTGCCCTCATTGTTTCAATACCTTGAAAAACGAATACCCCGGCTTAGGTGGTGATTATGAAGTAGTGCACCATACGCAATTCTTAAAGCATTTATTAGTTGATGGTCACATCACCATGGAGGGGGGGCAATTCAAAGGAAAACGCATTACTTTTCATGATCCTTGCTATTTAGGTCGTGCTAATGGAGTCTACGAAGCACCTCGTGACCTAATTAAAAAATTGGATGCGGAACTGGTCGAAATGAAGAATTGCAAGAAGAAAGGACTCTGTTGTGGCGCTGGTGGTGCCCAAATGTTCAAAGAACCGGAAAAGGGTGATAAGGATGTTAACATTGAGCGAACAGAACAAGCTATGGACACCCAACCTGAAATTATCGCTGCTGCCTGCCCCTTTTGTAATACAATGATGACGGACGGAGTGAAAAACAAAGAAAAAGAAGCTAGTGTAGCAGTGATGGATATCGCCGAAATGATCGCAAAAGCAGAGGATTTGTAATCTTTCGAAGTGTTACATTTGAGACAATTAGTTTCAGCCCCATAAACCTAATACCTATTTGAAAAATGTTAGTGGATTTTAAAAGCTTACCCGAAAGTTCAAGAGTATGGATTTATCAAGCGAATCGAAGTTTCACCGACGATGAACTAAGCCAAATACAAAAGCAACTCGATACCTTTATTACGGATTGGACCGCTCATGGAGCTGGTCTAAAAGCGGGCTATGAAATTCGCTACAGACGTTTTTTGGTTCTAGCTTTGGACCAATCTTTGAACGCGGCTTCTGGTTGTTCCATCGATGCGTCCGTCCATTTTATTCAACATTTGGAGAAAGAATACGATGTACTGTTGCTCGATAAAATGAATGTCTCATATAAGCAAGGAGAGTATATTGCTTATAAATCACTGGTAGATTTCAAGAAGATGGCAAAACAAAAAGCCGTTTCTCCCAACACCATCGTTTTTAATAATTTAGTGGCAAATAAAGGAGAATATTTGGAGCATTGGGAAGTGCCAGCATCAGATAGCTGGCATAGTCGGTTGATGTGATTTTTGGTAATCCGAGCGATTCCCAACTAGAAGAAACTTAACGATTTTTTCTGCAGTTCCATAAATTTGACACGATCAAGTGGGCTTTGGTTCAAATTTTGGTCTTTGTCATTTAGTTTTATCTCAAGATGCAATTTAAATACGATACAATAATCGGTAGTGTTTTAAGTTATTTTGTAACACCAACCTCATATGCGATTTTTTAGCGTTCTCCCTTTATTTCTTCTGACTATTGTCTGTGTGAATGCGCAGCAGCATCCGCTTGTTGCTAAAGATAGTTCGGCCCAGCAAAGATGGGTGAATATGCAATATGAAAAGATGTCATTGGATGAGAAACTAGGACAGCTTTTTATGGTAAGTGTAGCTTCGGATCAACCCAAAGCCGCAACGGATAAAATTGCTGCCTTGATAAAAGAAGAACATATCGGTGGTGTTATCTTTTCTACGGGTGGCCCAGTACGGCAAGCTAAGCTCACAAACAAATATCAAGAATTATCTAAGGTGCCTTTGATGGTGGGAATGGACGCTGAATGGGGATTAGCGATGCGATTAGACTCTACATATGCATTTCCTTGGAATATGACTTTAGGGGCCATACAGGATAACGAAGTTGTTGAAAAAGTAGGGCGTCAAATTGGAAAGCATGCGAGGCGCTTGGGGGTTCATATCAATTTCGCTCCTGATATTGACATCAATATCAATCCGAAAAACCCGATTATAGGAAATCGCTCATTTGGTGAAGATCGTGATAATGTAACTGAAAAAGGTATATCCTTAATGAAAGGAATGGAAAGCGAAGGCGTATTGTCAAGCGGAAAGCACTTTCCGGGTCATGGTGATACTGCTACAGATTCGCACCATGCACTTCCGGTTATCGAATTTTCTAGGCAGCGTTTGGACAGCATTGAAATGTACCCTTACCAAAAGCTAATCAATGAAGGTTTAAGCAGTATCATGGTCGCTCATTTGGAGGTTCCAGCGCTTGAACTAAAGAAAAACCTACCATCTTCTTTATCAGAACAAATTATTTCAGGAATTCTAAAAGAGGAAATGAGCTTCAGGGGATTGGTCTTCACGGATGCTTTAAACATGAAGGGAGTAACGGATCATGGAAAGAACGGCGATGTGGAAGTCAAAGCGTTTTTAGCGGGAAATGATATGTTGTTGATGCCTATGGAAGTTAAAAAGGCTAAGCAAAAGTTGACCAAAGCTTATGAAAAAGGCAAGATTACCGAAGATCGTTTGGCAGAATCGGTGAAAAAGATACTAATGGCAAAGTATAAAGTAAGATTGAACAAATACAAGCCCATAGCGATCAAAGACCTATATAAAGATCTAAATTCCATTGAAGATGATTTGGTTTATGAGGAGGCCATAGAGAAGGCGATAACAGTTGTGAAGAATGATTTTTATCTTATGGGCATTAAAAAGCTGGAAAATAAGAAGATAGCTTATGTGAAATTTGGAGATGCGAATAGCACCCCTTTCATAACGGAATTGAATAAATATGCCAAAGTCACCCAAATAAACGGAAAAGACATCGCAACCCTAAAGGGGAAACTGAAAGACTACAATTTAGTGATTATCGGGCATCATAAGAGTAATGAAAGCCCATGGAAGGCCTATAAATTTTCTAAAACAGAATTATCTTGGTTGCAGGATATCGCGAAAGAACGTAGCTCTAATTTGATACTGACCACTTTTGCGAAACCCTATGCCTTATTGGATATTGCTACTTTTCAGGGAATAGATGGCGTGGTGGTTGCCTATCAAAATAGTAAATTGGCCCAAGAGAAAGCCGCACAACTCATTTTTGGAGCCATTCCGGCAACTGGTAAATTACCTGTGACAGCTCATGAGGATTTTCCCGTAAATACCAATATACCATTAGAGGCTTTATTAAGACTCGGATACAGTTTTCCTGAACGCGTGGGTATGAATTCCGCAAAGTTGGCCAAAGTAGATGAATTGGTGCAAGATGGTCTAGATTCATTGATGTATCCCGGAGCACAGGTTCTAATAGCGCGTAAAGGAAAGGTGATTTACAATAAGGGCTTTGGAAAACCTACTTATGACTCTAAAGTGAAAATTACTACCGAGCATATTTATGATCTCGCCTCGATTACTAAAATATTGGGAACACTACCGGTAGTAATGAAAATGGAGGAAGATGGACAAATTGCGTTAGATGATACCTTTGAAGAGTTGGTTCCTCAGTATTCCAACACTGAAATCAAAGATGTAACCGTTCTGAAAGCACTTTCGCATTATGGTCGACTTCCGTCGTGGATAGCCTTTTACGTTAGCACCTTGGATAAAAAACGAAAGCCTTCTCCGGAATTCTATAGACGACAACCTTTGGATGGTTTTTCAATCAAGGTTTCTGACAACCTTTACCTCACCGATGCCTATAAAGATTCCATTTATAATCGAATCGGTAGGCAAGACCTTAAATCGAATCGATACCGATATAGCGATGTCGCTTATTACGTGATGAAGAAGTATATAGAGGACAAAAAGAAAAAGCGATTAGATAAGCTTGTCAATGATTTTCTCTACAAACCTATTGGCGCCTTCAATACAAGTTATAACCCTTTGGAGAAGTTTCCTAAGAACAAAATTGTGCCATCAGAGGAAGATAATTATTATCGCTATCAGACTATTCAGGGCTTTGTGCATGACATGGGCGCTGCCATGCAAGGAGGTGTAGGAGGTCATGCAGGTCTCTTCAGCAACGCCAACGATGTTGCCAAAATAATGCAGATGTATCTACAAAATGGGACATACGGGGGAACAAGGTTTTTGGATAGTAGAACTATACAGAAATTTAATACATGTTATTTCTGCCATAAAAAAGTAAGACGTGGTGTTGGTTTCGATAAACCTCAGCTTGGAAACAGTGGACCTACTTGTGGTTGTGTCTCACGAAAAAGTTTTGGACATAGCGGATTTACGGGTACCTATACGTGGGCAGATCCAGAAGAGGAGATAATATATGTTTTTCTCTCTAATAGGACATACCCATCTTCATCGAATACTTTATTGGTTAAGACAGGGCTTAGAACTCGAATACAGAAAGCCATCTATGACGCTATCATGAATTGAGTTCTCTTAAATTTTTTGTAAATAAAGTGCCGTAAAATCGACTTACCATACGTTTTCACTAAATTTATACAATGAAGATAGCTATTGTATGTTACCCTACTTTTGGGGGTAGTGGAGTGGTCGCAACGGAATTAGGTATTGCGCTGTCCAATCGAGGTCACGAGATTCATTTCGTCACTTATAAGCAACCCGTTCGTTTAGAACTTCTTAGTAATAGAATACACTTTCACGAAGTTCATGTTCCTGAGTATCCCTTATTCAAATACCAGCCCTATGAGCTTGCATTGTCAAGTAAATTAGTGGATACGGTCAAGTTATACGGAATTGAATTGTTGCATGTCCATTATGCAATTCCGCATGCCTATGCGGGTTATATGGCGAAGAAGATGCTAGAAGAAGAAAATATCTTCGTTCCGATGATTACTACTTTGCATGGTACGGATATTACTTTAGTTGGTCAACATCCATTTTATAAACCTGCAGTTACTTTTAGTATAAATAACTCTGATGTGGTTACTTCGGTTTCGGAAAATCTGAAGCAAAGTACCTTGGCTTCCTTTGATATCCGAAAGGATATCGCGGTAATTCCCAATTTTATCGATAAACGCAAGTATAGTTCTTCCTTTACGGATTGTCAACGTTCGCTTATGGCCGATGATCATGAAAAAATCGTTACCCATATCAGTAATTTTAGAAAAGTAAAACGAATTCCGGATGTAATACATGTTTTTCATAAAATTCAACAAACGCTACCTGCCAAGCTCGTTATGGTGGGAGAGGGACCCGAAAAAGAAGGGGCCGAATTATTATGTGAGCAATTGGGAATCACTGAAAAAGTCATCTTTTTGGGAAATAGTAATGAAATAGATAGAATATTATGTTTTTCAGACCTTTTCTTGCTTCCTTCGGAAACGGAGAGTTTTGGATTGGCCGCCCTTGAAGCGATGATTAACCAAGTGCCCGTAATTTCGAGTAATGCCGGAGGTATTCCCGAGGTTAATAAGCAAGGTGTTACCGGATTTTTGAGTGATGTGGGTAATATTGAGGAAATGGCAGAAAATGCGATTACGATTTTAAAAGACGATGAGGTTTTGGCGAAATTCAAGCAAAATGCGGTGAAATCGGCTGAAAAATTTGATTTAATGAATGTTTTGCCGCTTTATGAGGAAGTATATGAAAAAGCATATAATAGCCGATTCGATAAATCATATAGCTAGGATGAAACTGTTTTTAATAGGCACATTATTTCTTTTTGTAGCATGCAATGGCCAAAAAAAAGCTACTATGCAACAAGATACTGCAGCAACAAATGCCGGGTTAGAATTACTTGTTAGTGATGAATATAGTGGTGCTGAGGTTTCTGAAACAATAGTAATTAAAGACGCTAAGGCCTTAAAAACCTTTTTTTCCAAAATAAACATGACAAGAAAACCGGGCCTTCCTGTGCCTGATGTAAATTTCGAAAAAGATATGATCGTCATTACTTGTAGTGGTGAGCGCAATGATGGTGCAATGCCCACACTTATGGTCAAGGAAGAAACAACTTCTCAAATGGTTTTAACCACTGTACTTCAACCCGTTAAAAAAAATACGTTCCAAGCGATTACTTCCCCTTTCAGCATATATAAAATGCCTTTGACCGAGAAGGAAATTATTTTTGAAAAGGCGAAGCAATAAATAATCCTTGATTTTCCCTTTCTAACGAAAATATCTGCATTTCAAAGCACTTTATTTTTTGAGCTTATTGTTCGTAGTAATTTTACCTCATAAAGGACCCAAATCCTATCATTATGAAAAAAATTACGCAAACTTTGCTTGTGCTTTTATGTCTTGCCTTTAATCCTGCAATTGCTCAGCAAATACCACAATTGACTTCTAAAGACAGCATCGTTAAAAGTTCTTGGATCTTTGGTCTCGGCTATAATATGGTTGACGATTCAGGAGATGTGTTCGACGATTTATTTGCCGTCAACTCACAATGGAACACGCTGGCTTACCCAAATAGAGTAAGTATTGGACGTTATTTTAAAAGTGGCATTGGAGTAGAGGCCATAGGTACGTATAATAAGTATAAAGAAGGAAAGATAATCGATCGCGTTGTCAACACTGAAGAATCTGATTATTTTGGTATTGACGCGAGATTATCCTACGATTTAAACAAGATTATTGGTGAAACTGCTTGGTTCGACCCCTATGTGGGCGTTGGAGCTGGCTATACTGATGCTAATAATACCCCGAGAAGCACTTTCAACGCGGTAGTTGGTTTTCGTACCTGGTTTTCAGACAGGTGGGGACTTGATTTTAGTTCTTCCGGAAAATGGCGAACCGGAGATAAAGGAACCAATCATATTCAACATGCTGCTGGCGTTGTTTATCAATTCGGAATAGAAAAGGGACTCTCTAAGAAAGGGGCGGCAAAACTAGCACTTATCGAGGCTTTAGAAGGGGAGAAAAAGCGTGTAAATGATTCTATAGCCGCTTCGGAGCGTGAAAAAGAAGCCTTGGCACTTGCAGAACGTTTAGCAAAGGAAAAAGAGGCTGCTCTTTTGGCTACTGCGGAAAAAGCCAAACTCGATGCTGAAAAGAAACGCAAACAAGACCTGCAGGATAAGATCGATGCCCTGGGCCATGTATATTTTGATTTGAATTCCTCTTATGTAAATAGACGGTCGCAGGGAATTTTGGACGCCTTGTCGGTTATTTTGAACGACAACCCGGAATTGACACTAAAAGTTAGCTCGCACACCGATTCAAGAGGAAAATCAACATACAACAAATGGCTTTCCGAACGAAGGGTAAAACGCACGGTAGATTACTTAATCACCAAAGGAATTGCCGACGTTCGTCTAAAAGCGGAAGCGTATGGCGAGGAAAATCTGCTTAACGAGTGTGACGATAATACGTATTGCACCGAGGACAAACATCAAATGAATAGAAGGTCAGAGTTCGTAATTACGAATTTCTAAATTAACTAATAGCTACTATAACGCCCCATTGAAATTTCAATAGGGCGTTTATTTTATGGTTAGTTCTGTAATAGAAGAAATAAAATCATGAGGTAAATACGCTTCATTGTAATATTCGTTAGCGCTACTGTGAATATTGAGCCCGTTGTCAATCAGACCGATCGTCTTCCAGCCCATTCGTTTAGGGGTGATAAAATCTTTTTTGATATTGTCGGCGATATAATAATTGATACGGCAATCGAGTTCTTTTTCAATTAATACAAAGTTTTTTTCATTTGGTTTTTCAGAACCGATTTCTTCGGAGATGACAATAAAATCGATGTCGTCAATGATACCGAGAGCTTTAATTTTATTTCTTTGGGTAATTGATCTACCATCAGTGACAATGCCCACTTTACCTTCTTTTTCTTTTATTTGGTTTATCAAGTCTATAACACCATCGAAGGGTTTTATTTTGGGAAGATGATTACGATACGCATCGATGAGTTCACTTTTGGAGACACCATATACTTCAGCAACATATTCAAATACATTCTCTTTATTTCTGTAGCGAGAGAAAAGGTTTGAGAAAAGCTTTTGCCAAGAATTAGGTGCCAGTTTTTCTGATAATTCTTTATAAGCGGATTTTAAGAAATCAATTTCATTGTAAAGTGTATCGTCGAGATCAAAGACGATTGCTGTCTGTGAATCAACCTGTATATCCATGAACTAGTATTTCGTCGTCATAGCCTAACATCAACAACTTAACTTCCCAACAATCGAATTCTTCGGTAATTTATTCTTTTAGAAAATATTCTTGGATAATACACTAGGGAAAAATAGCTCCTCCGAGATCTGAGATGGGGTAACCACCGCCAAACATCGGAATGAATTCAATAGAATAAATTTTCGAATCATCGAT
>JARFRH010000251.1 GCA_029287355.1 Maribacter sp.
GCAGTGAACCCGCCAGATAAAATAACAAAGGATAAGGTGTCCCCTGCGCCGAATCGCCACCAGATATAACCAAGCACTGTGAGCGCAAAGAGTATACCGCCTACAAGAATAAGAGTAAAATTTGGGGTCACTGTTCAGTCCTTTGCGTTCGTATTACGTAGACAACCAATGCTGGCATCGGCAGGAGTGTCAGAAAAAGCAAATCCCAAGCCCCCGTCACGAGAGCTGTAAGCATCCAGATAATCAAATTGACAGAATAAAAAACAGCTGGCAACCAGCGAACCATTGGAGTTTGTCGTCGGTATACATGGTCTTCATTCATTGATCAATACCTTCAAAATATTTGGATATATGGTTCATTTTGATGAAATATCGGACCTAAATATTTTGCTTCAGCTGGAGTTGGAGTTTTCGGCGCTTCCATTTAAATTGTTCTTGAACCATGCGACAACAGAAAAACATATTGCCTCATTCAACAATCTCCAGAACAAATCTTTTCCGAGCCTTCCCAGCTGCTGCACTCAGGATTGTTCGGATAGCCTGAGCTGTTCGCCCCTTTCTGCCAATGACCTTTCCCATATCCGATTTTGCGACACTTAATTCCAAAACGTTGGTATGGTCACCTTCAATCTCAGTGACTAAGACATGATCCGGTTGGTCTACGAGAGCTTGCACAATTTCGGTAATCAAATCCTTCATACCCATCCCCCTTTATGTTTCTAAATGAATACTCGAAATCAATCTATAATGAAGTTTATTCTGCATGCAAGATAAAATAAGGATCGGTGGGATCGATAAACGGCCCCGAAAATAGAAAGGGGTGGCCTTTTGCGGACCACCCCTTTTGGTGCAGAATATCCGATCAACATTTTCAGCTCAGTTTCAGGAGCACCTAAGGATGATTATAATTCACGCAAAGAGATGTCAACATTTTTTTAATCTAAAGAATATCGAAATTTTATAGTTCAACCGCAAATTATAGGTAAACAGATTGGCACCTGAATTCGGCAATATTTTATAGGCAACCTTTCCTGGCGCCAGTGGCATTCTTTTTGACATCCTCATCAAAGACAAATTGCATTTCCAAAACGGTGACATGCAACCGCTTATCCGAATTATTCCATCATTAAAGTGTTGTCTCGGTATCGATTCAAAGTATCGTTTCGATTATAAAAACGTTTAAAAATATAATACCTTGTATGCGTCTTTTTGTTTGATTGGCTTAACTAATATATTATAAAATCAATTGATTCAACGGATTCGATTCAGGCACGAAATCTAAAATTGACTCTTTATGTGGATTGGCCAGGGGAAACCCACAATTGCTGGGCGTTTTAGATTTGTTTAGTGAATCTAAAATATCGTGATTCAAATTTCTGGTGGCTTTGAAATCGCAGTCTACACTTCACTTAAGCGCATACGTCGAAATTTTCGATTTCCGCCATAATATCCATCCGCAAATTTGGAAAAAAGGGGAAGTTTTATCAAAAAGGTTTCTGCAGTCTTCGACAATATCAGCAATGTTAAAACTGTTCAAAGTTTTCGGTATTTTAGTTCATAATTATAAATAATCATTCAGATTATTTTTTTTGAATTAATCCATCCCAACCCCTTGTAATGCCACAAAGTAGCACTATAATTAAGATATAAAATAGAACCTCAGTATTCTAAAGTAATTGATTTTCCCGTTACCAAAGCGAACATAATTTACTCTAGTGTCATGTCATTCTTGTAATGTCGTATGAAATGTGCTAAGATTTCTTCATAATCAACAACGGAGGGTTGATAATGAAGAAATATAACGTGACACTGACTAACGATGAACGTAAAGAACTTATCGGACTCATCTCAAAGGGAAAGCACAGGTCACAAAAAATTCTCAACGCATTAATCTTGCTTGCATGTGATGAGGGCGAATTTCAGAAAGGGCGATCGACCAACAAGGTAATTGCCAAAGTGTTGAATATCAGCATGAAAAAGATTGATCGCATCAAGAAACGTTTTGTTGAGGACGGACTTGATATTACCCTCAATGGCAGAAAAGGAAGCCGCATCTACAAAAAGAAAGCAGACGGTGACTTTGAAGCACATCTGGTTGCATTAAGTTGCAGCGATCCACCTGAGGGCTTTAGCCGTTGGTCTTTAAGACTATTGGCTGATAAGGTTGTAGAACTCGATTATATTGATAACATATCTCATGAAACGATTCGTAGAGTGTTAAAAAAAAACGAAATCAAACCTTGGCTCAGAAAAGGGTGGGTGATTCCGCCGGAACAAAACGGCAGTTTTGTGGCCAACATGGAAATGGTGTTGGATGTTTACAAGCGTCCATTCGATGCCAGGTTTCCGGTCGTATGCATGGACGAATCTCCAAAGCAACTGATTGGAGAGACAAAGGTGCCCATTGCGGCATTAGCCGGGAGGCCGGCCAAATATGATTATGAGTACAAGCGATATGGAGTTTGCAATATTTTCATGGCCTGCGAGCCTCTGGCAGGCAAGCGCATGGTTAAAATTACTGAAAGAAAAACAAAGAAAGATTGGTCCTATTTCATAGCAGAGATTGCTGACGGGTATAAGAGGGCTGAAAAGATAACATTGGTAATGGATAATCTAAACACCCATACTCCTGGATCTTTGTATGAAACTTTCCTACCAAGTGAAGCAAAAAAGCTTTGGGATAAATTTGAGTTTGTTTACACCCCCAAGCACGGAAGCTGGCTAAACATGGCCGAGATAGAATTGAACGTTCTGATAGGACAATGCCTAAATCGAAGGATCGACA
The DNA here is from genome assembly GCA_029287355.1 of Maribacter sp. Classification (GTDB taxonomy): domain Bacteria; phylum Bacteroidota; class Bacteroidia; order Flavobacteriales; family Flavobacteriaceae; genus Maribacter_C. Next base: position 2,786 of record JARFRH010000251.1, read on the forward strand.
ACATTGAAGATGTAAAGACGGAAGCAGCTGCATGGCAAAAATTCAGAAATAACAGAAATGCGAAGGTCAACTGGCAATTCACAACGGAGGATGCGCGGATTAAATTATCACGTCTGTATCCGACATTTGAGAGTTGACGAGACACTAGGTTAGGCGGGTTTACTTTTTGGGCACGGTTTGAACAAAGGCACCGTATTTATTCAATTCTTCCAGTCGGCAGCTCCAAACCAGCTCTCCCTCGTGGACGGTTATGTCCGGACAACAATCGCACATATCCTGCC
>JARFRH010000270.1 GCA_029287355.1 Maribacter sp.
AAACCCGTATTACGGAAGATTTACCACTCAGACTCTCTGCCCTTATCTGCTAATAAGAAATACACTATCTGGTAGAACTACCCAAGGTCAAAGTTGAAAGTCCAAACGATATATGCGATTTATAGTATATTGTATTTTTTCTTTTTTTGCACCGAATCGGTTTTTCTCAAGACCTCTTTGGTATAGATACGGTATATCCGGTGCACCCACTGGATTATATGCTAAGGGTTTTTCCAGATTCGGCTAACGCTTTGTCTCCAAAACAAATTCTTCAGGATTCTACCCTAAAGTATCTGAAGGCTAATGAATTGCCAAAGTATCTAGAAGTTGGAACAACGTATTGGGGTAGATTAGACCTTCTTACAACACACACATTAAAAGATTGGAGGCTACATTTTGAAGATGATAGAATTGGGCTGCTTTTATATTTAAGGCAAAAAGTTGTCTTTTGGTTCAGTCTATGGCTTTTTTTCTGTTTGCTAACGCAGGCCATGGCCATTGGGTTGATAATAGGCAATTTTTCAAATTATCGTCTTCCTTTTTGGATGTTGGTGGCCAATGGGGTTTTCTACACCTTTTGGTTCTTTGGTCGCTCGTTCGTAGCTTCGAAAATAAAGTTTCCCAAGCTCGATAAATTCATACTCGTTTTGGCGCTTTTTATTTTGATCGAAATCGTCATAACTACACTTCATGTACTTATATTTAACCCACAAGCGAATTTTTCAGGAGTTGGATATCACTATATTTTTTTGAATGTTTATACTGTTTTCAGCTTGATTCTTTCAGTTGTACTTGTAACAAAAAAGATGCCTTTGCAAGATATTTTGGTGTCGGTTCAATGGTAGGTAGCTTGGCATTGCTAGTGGGTAAGCTTTGGTCGATGTCAATCAGTACAATGCCATTTAAGTTAGATCCCTTTGGGACTGGAATTTTTCTCCCAGCTACTTAAATTATCTGCACAGTAACTGCTGCTCCTCTGTCAGGGCCTGGGTATTTTCCAATTCAATTTCTGGAAGGTCTTCCGTGGTCAGGTGCATATGTGATTCATACGGCCTCTTAAGTTTTTTTTCTTACAAGGTATCATAGATCATAAACTTTCCTATGCCGAACAGATAGGTCTTCGTACTGCACTTTACTTCATTCAATGTATCGTTGATGGCTTTTTTTCGCAAGGCCAAAAATACTTCCTGATATACGTCGGAGAGGGCATCTGCATCTAGATGGAAGCCCTTACCGAATCCTAAAAACGGAGACCTGAATTCGTTGTACAATGCTTTGATCTTTAGTCGGTCATCGGATTTAAGGATGGTGATGATTTCTTTATCCATTTTCGGTCTTTTTGCAGATCAATGTTAACCTATTTCAAATTCCTAGACACTAAGGGTAAAGGAATGAAAATTTAATAGTCTGTACAGCATTGAATTAGCACCTTAAGTTACGTATTAACATTTAAAATTCTATATCATGAAAAAGTTATTGATCGGTATTTTTTTCTTAGGACTTACCAACCTAGCATTTGCACAAGCTTCCTCAGAAGAAAGAGGGACTTTAGAACTGGAAGGCATCACTGTAATGCCCGCCAACATGGCTTACTACACCAACGTCTTAAATGGTGGAATTAAGGCCCTGAAAGTATTGGAACTACAAAAGATCGTGGCATCATTCGACATCACTACATCTTCCATTTATGATGGTAAGAATAGGCGCTATCATTTTGAATTCAATCACAAGGATGGGAATGTATCTACCACCTTTAATGGCAATGGTAGAATTATGAAATCTTTTGAGCGCTATAAGAACATCGCTTTTCCTTTGACCGTTCGTAATTCTATCTACAAGGCTTTTCCTGGATGGTCTGCTGAAGCCAACACCTACATCGTTTCATATAATTCAGGACAAGATGCCAAGAAGGTATTAAAAGTGAAGCTTAAAAAAGAAGGTGAAACGAAGCGTATAAAAGTGAATACCCAAGGCAGAATTTTATAATCCGACCTGGTTTCATATGAAACAATAAGTAGAACCCTTAAAACAATAATCATGAATAATGTATCTATTGCATTGTATTACATAGCATTTGTAATACTGGCATCAATTGTCTTCAAGAAAGACACTTATGACTCAGGGGAGCGGTTGCCTTTAGCGGAAGTAAGATTATAAATCTTATAGGTCTTCATCTAAGTGCACTATATGTGCCCAAGGAATCAAGAGGTAGGTTCAACTACTAAGCTTACAAAAAATAAGTGAATAGTTTACCTCCAAAGATTTATGATTATCGCAAAAAACCGAAGCCAAGCGCTTCGGTTTTTTTTATAGTATGGACTTGAAGGTAAAATTTATGGATGAAATATTTCAAAAAAGCCTAGGCAACCTCTTCTTAAAGATAATTGTAATTTAGCCCAGTTCGATAGTGACAAAGATTTTCGCATCTAATTCAAGTGAATACTAGAACTAATCATACGCAACTCATCAAAACAGAAGCAAAGCGCCTCGGTTTTTTATCGTGCGGTATTTCCAAAGCCGATTTTCTGGAGGAGGAAGCGCCTAGACTGGAATCTTGGTTAGAGAAAAATATGCATGGCGAAATGGGCTATATGGAAAACCATTTCGAAAAGCGATTGGATCCACGTTTGCTGGTGGACGGGGCCAAGTCGGTGATTTCTTTATTGTTGAATTATTATCCCGAAAAAAGTCAAAAAGAAGATACCTATAAGATTTCGAAATATGCTTATGGCAATGATTACCACCATGTCATCAAATCAAAACTAAGACTACTTCAGGAATTCATTTCAGAGGAAATCGGTGAGGTTGGCGGTAGGGCTTTTGTTGATTCCGCTCCGGTATTGGATAAGGCTTGGGCGGCTAAAAGTGGATTGGGATGGATCGGCAAACACAGTAACCTGTTGACCCAACAAGTAGGTTCTTTCTATTTTATTGCGGAGTTGATTGTCGACCTAGACTTGGAATATGATACTCCCGTCACGGATCATTGTGGCACGTGTACGGCCTGCATTGATGCCTGTCCAACCCAAGCGATCGTTGAACCCTATAGGGTCGATGGAAGCAAATGCATTTCCTATTTTACAATAGAGTTGAAAAATGAAATTCCCAATGAGTTTCATGGAAAATTCGATGATTGGGCTTTTGGTTGCGACATCTGCCAAGATGTTTGCCCATGGAACAATTTTTCAAAACCCCATCGTGAACCATTATTCGATCCGCATCCCGAATTACTTTCAATGTCCAAAAAAGATTGGAAAGAAATCACCGAGGATGTTTTTAAAAAGGTCTTTCAGAAATCAGCAGTAAAGCGAACGAAATTTTCTGGATTGCAACGAAACATCAAGTTTTTGAATTAACGGTTCTTTTACGCAAACGTTTTCGTTTTCCATTCCTTCGTTTTTACTGTTAAGTTTCGGTGAGCCAAACAATTTTAACCTTATCTTGAAAGGCAGATATCCAACCAACACATCGAATCATATGAACATGATTAAAAAACCAAGCTTAAGTTTTTGGCAGATTTTTAATATGAATGTCGGTTTTTTAGGCATTCAATATAGTTTTGGCTTACAGCAAACCGCAATCAACCCGATATTTTTATATCTGGGTGCTCCTGAAGAAATGTTGCCTATTTTGAATATTGCCGGCCCTATCACAGGACTGATCGTTCAGCCCATTATAGGTGCCATGTCCGATAAAACGTGGTCATCACGATGGGGAAGAAGAAAGCCGTATTTTTTGATTGGGGCTATTATCGGAAGTCTTTGTTTGTTCGCCTTTCCGACGAGCCCTGTGCTTTGGTTCGCAGTAGGCTTGTTATGGATTTTGGATGTGGGCAACAATATGGCCATGGAACCGTATCGGGCATTTGTTGGGGATAAGCTTCCCGAAAAACAATTGAGCATGGGCTATCAAATGCAGAGCCTTTTCGTTGGTGCTGGAATTTTGTTGGCCAATGGTTCAATAGTACTTTTTCAATATTTGTTCGGCGGCGATTCAATTGAGGTTGCAGGTGAGATTCCTAAATGGTTGTACTACTCATTTTATATTGGAGGAATTTTATCCATTACCACCATACTGTGGTCGGTTTTTAAAACCCCTGAGATTCCACCTTCCGACGAAGAACTCGCTGAAATCAATCATACCAAGACTTTACCACTTGGCCAGCGTGTTGCCAAGCCCTTTGCCGAGATTGCGGAAGCGATTCGAGAAATGCCACCATTCATGTGGAAGATTAGTGCAGTGTATCTTTTTCAATGGTATGCACTTTTTGTCTATTGGCAATATATAACGCCCTTGTTCAAGAATACGCTGGGGTATTCTACCTCGGAGGCTGCTTCACAGGCCGCTCAAATGAGCTTGACATATAATATCGTCACCATGGTGGTTGCCCTAGCGCTAGTGCCGCTTACTCTCAAATATGGGGGAAAAAAAATATACGCCCTAAGTTTGGTGGGCACCGGGTTAGCACTTTTTGCCATTCCGTTTATTGATGACCCGCTTTCAGTTTTAGCCCCCATGGTACTATTTGGAATTGGCTGGGCGGCGATGATGGGTATACCATATACCATGGTGTCTAAGGTAGTTCCTCAGGATAGAAGGGGTGTTTACATGGGTATTTTAAATATGATGATAGTGATTCCTATGGGTATTGAAACATTGACTTTTGGTCCGATTTATAAGTATATATTGGGCGGAAGTGCTATTAATGCGATTCTATTTGCCGGTGCATTTTTCATCATCTCAGCCGCATTGGCCATGCGATTGAATGTTTCAAAAGCCGTGGCTAAGTAATTGGCAATCTTTAAACCATCTAGCCCATTTTTCCGAAGAATACCCCTAAATTTGTTTTCCAAACGAGAACTTAATGAGCAAGAAGACGACGAGGCGTGAGGCTTTGATTTATCACGCGAAACCCCAACCGGGTAAAATCAAGATCGTTCCTACTAAACCTTATGCGACACAGCGTGATTTGGCCTTGGCCTATTCTCCTGGTGTTGCCGAACCCTGTTTAGAAATTGCCAAGGATAGGGAAAATGTATATAAATACACTGCCAAAGGAAATCTTGTAGCCATAATATCAAACGGAACCGCTGTTTTGGGATTGGGGAATATTGGTCCCGAAGCTTCTAAACCAGTGATGGAGGGGAAAGGATTACTCTTTAAGATTTTCGCTGATATAGATGGAATGGACATTGAAGTCGATACCGAAGACGTAGACAAGTTCGTTGAAACCGTTAAGATGATTGCCCCAACTTTTGGCGGGATCAACCTAGAGGATATTAAAGCTCCTGAAGCTTTTGAAATCGAAAGACGTTTAAAAGAGGAATTGGACATTCCGGTAATGCATGACGATCAACATGGCACCGCTATCATTTCCGCAGCTGCATTGTTGAACGCACTTGAGATCTGTAAAAAGAAAATAGACAATGTTCGTATCGTTGTCAGTGGTGCTGGTGCAGCAGCAGTTTCCTGTACACGATTGTACAAGGCTTTTGGTGCCAGAGATGAGAATATCGTTATGCTCGATAGTAAAGGCGTAATTCGTAAGGACCGCGAAAGTCTATCCAAAGAAAAACTCGAATTCGCCTCCGATAGGAAAATAGATACCCTTGACGAAGCCATGAAAGATGCCGATGTTTTTATCGGACTTTCCATTGCCGATATCGTTTCACCGGAGATGCTGCTTTCGATGGCCAAAAACCCAATCGTTTTCGCAATGGCGAATCCTGATCCGGAGATTAAATACGACTTGGCTTGTAAGACCAGAAAAGATATTATCATGGCTACCGGGAGGTCGGATCATCCGAATCAAGTGAATAACGTTCTGGGGTTCCCCTTTATATTTAGAGGGGCTCTTGATGTTAGGGCTACCGGAATTAATGAGGAAATGAAAATGGCGGCTGTAAAAGCGTTGGCAGAACTCACCAGAGCTCCTGTTCCCGAACAGGTGAATATTGCCTATGGTGAAACACGTTTGACTTTTGGAAAAGAGTACATCATTCCAAAACCCTTTGACCCTAGATTGATAGCCGAAATACCACCTGCGGTGGCCAAAGCTGCCATGGAAAGCGGTATCGCCAAAGAGCCAATTGAAGATTGGGACAGATATCGCGAAGAATTATTACAACGTTCGGGCGATGATAACAAAGTGGTACGTTTACTTCACAACCGGGCCAAAATGAATCTTAAAAAAATTGTCTTTGCCGAGGCGGATGATATTGCTGTGCTCAAGGCTGCACAGATTGTTCATGAAGAAGGCATTGCAATACCCATACTTCTGGGCAATAAGGAGATTATTACAGAATTGATGACCGAACTCGAATTTGACGCTGATATTCAAATAATAAACCCTAATGCGCCAGAATCAGACGAAAAGCGGACGCATTATGCTACACGGTATTGGGAAAATAGGAGAAGAAGTGGTTCAACCCTGTACAATGCCAAATCAAAAATGCGGGAACGCAACTACTTCGGGTCAATGATGGTTTTGGAAGGCGATGCCGACGGAATGATTTCAGGGCACTCGAGAGCCTATCCAAGAGTTGTAAAACCGGTTTTTGAGGTTATTGGTAGAGCAACGAATGTGAGTAGGGCGGCTACGGTTCATATCATGATTACCAAAAGTGGGCCATTGTTTCTTGCGGATACGTCCATAAATATCGACCCAACGGCTGAAGAATTGGCTGAAATCGCCCAGAATACGGCTAACGTCGCTTCCACATTCGGGTTTAAGCCCGTAATGGCATTGTTGTCTTATGCGAATTATGGCTCATCAACGCACCCAAACGCGCGAAAGGTAAAAGAGGCGGTGCGTATCTTGCATGAAAACAACCCCGATTTAATTGTGGATGGAGAAATTCAAACTGATTTCGCACTGAATAAAGAGTTATTGCAAAGCCAGTTTCCGTTTTCCAAATTGGCAGGAAAAAAAGTAAATACGCTAATATTTCCGAATTTAGAATCCGCAAATATCACCTATAAATTGCTCAAAGAACTGAATGGTGCGGATTCTATTGGTCCTATTATGGTAGGTTTAAGAAAATCGGTTCATATTTTGCAATTAGGGGCCAGTGTAGATGAAATGGTAAATATGACTGCCGTTGCAGCTATTGATGCTCAAGAACGGGAAAAACGCAAAAAGGCCAGGTCTGGAAAATAGTGGACCTCCTAAAATAAGGACAAACGAAACTTTTTAGTTATAATCAGTAATCAGTTCTTGAACTTGATGCTTGCATTTGAATTTTAATTCCATGATCCATCACCTAAAAGGAAAGCTTGTAGAAAAGAATCCAACTTATGTCGTTATTGAATGTGGGGGGGTGGGGTATTTCGTGAACATAAGCCTTCATACTTTTTCTAAACTGACAGCTGACGAAAATATCTGTTTGTTCACCCATCTGCAAGTAAAAGAAGACTCCCATACGCTTTTTGGTTTTTCGGAAAAATCAGAACGTGAAATCTTTCGATTATTGTTATCCGTTTCCGGTATAGGTTCAAGTACTGCCCGCACCATGTTGTCATCGCTATCGCCCGCACAAATTCGTGATGCTATTGCCAACGGGGATGTGCCTACAATTCAGGGGATCAAGGGTATAGGGGCTAAAACTGCACAAAGGGTGATTTTAGACCTTTGTGACAAGGTTTTGAAAGTGTACGATATTGATGAAGTTTCCAGTAATTCAAACAATACAAATAAAGAAGAAGCGTTATCTGCTTTAGAGGTTCTTGGCTTTGTTAGACGACAAGCTGAAAAGGTTGTCGATAAAGTACTTATCCAAGATCCTTCGCTAAGTGTTGAGAACATCATAAAACTCGCACTTAAAAATTTGTAACAACTTTGAAAAACGGGGCAAACCAAATACTTAAATCTTCATTTAAGCTTCTCTTCCTGTTCATACTGTTTTTGGCTAATGTAGAAAATTTCTACGGACAAGAGACTGGTGAACAAGAACGAGATTCAGTACAAATCGATTCGGTCAAAACCGGATTTGCACTTGGTAAACTGCTCCTTGAAAATCCAGATAGTATTGTTTCCAAATACATCTATGACCCGAACTTAGACCGTTATATTTATAATGAAAGTGTTGGGGAATTTAATATTGGCTATCCCATTATCTTGACGCCCGATCAGTATTTTGATTTGGTGCAAAAAGAGAACATGAAGGATTATTTCAAGGAAAAAGCTGATGCCTTTTCCGGAAAGAAAGCGGGTAGTGAAGAAGCGCGTAAGAACTTACTCCCAAACTTCTACATCAACAATAATTTCTTTCAGTCCGTTTTTGGAGGTAATACCATTGAAGTCATACCGCAGGGCTCTGTTGCGATGGATTTGGGCGTTATTTGGCAGAAGAATGACAACCCATCATTATCCCCAAGAAACAGAACAAACCTTTCTTTTGACTTTGATCAGCGTATAAGTCTTAGTATGCTGGGTAAAATTGGAGAACGTCTACAAGTGACCGCCAATTATGATACGGAAGCGACTTTTGATTTTCAGAATATCGTGAAGTTAGACTATACACCTACTGAAGACGATATCATTCAGAGTATTGAAGTCGGTAATGTGAATATGCCGTTGAACAGTTCTTTGATTACAGGAGCCCAGAGTCTCTTTGGAGTAAAGACACAACTACAGTTTGGCAGTACAAAGGTGACTGCGGTTTTCTCCGAACAGCGTTCTCAGAGCAATACGGTCGTAGCACAAGGAGGTGGAACAGTTAACGAATTTTCGATAACCGCCTTAGACTATGATGAGGACAAGCACTTCTTTCTATCTCAATATTTTAGGGATAATTATGATAAAGCTCTGGAGAAATATCCATACATCAATAGTCAAGTACAGATCACAAGACTTGAAGTTTGGGTGACCAATAGAAGCCAACAGACACTAAATGTCCGAAATGTGGTTGCGCTGCAAGATTTAGGGGAAACAAGATTTGGCCTAGTTGAAATGGGTGAAGACCCGGTGGAAAAGACAAGAATCGGTCAAATATCGGGGAATGCATCAAATAGTTTTTTCAGTTCGGCTACGAGTATTTTCCCTAGAAATAACGCAAATGACTTTGACCCGGCCCTTATTGATGCTGGAGGTGCTCTCAATTCGAAGATTCGGGAAATAGCAACGGTTGACAACGGTTTTGATATTTCAATACCGGGGTATACCTCCAATCTATGGTTTGTCTATGCTATCTTGGAAAATGCTAGTAAGATGGATACGGGTAGGGATTATGATTTCAATTCACAGCTAGGCTATATTTCATTGAACCAACGATTGAGCAATGACGAAGTTTTGGCCGTCGCTTTTAAATATACCGTAAACGGGGAAGTTTTTCAGGTAGGTGAATTTGCCAATGGGGGTTTGGATGCAACAACGATTTCTGGTGGGGCCAACCCTATCATCGAGAATAACACGCTGATTCTTAAGCTGCTTAAAAGTAACATTACCAATGTACAAGACCCTATCTGGGATTTGATGATGAAAAACATCTACGCAACGGGTGCCTTTCGTTTGAGTCAGGAAGATTTCAAATTGAACATTCTATATTCAGATCCTACGCCAAGGAACTATATAAATCCGGTTGTAGATTTTCCAAATCCCGATGTTGGAAATAAACCATTACAAGAGCGAATTCTGCTTGATGTTTTTAACCTGGACCGATTGAATGTTTACAACGATGTGCAACCCGGAGGTGATGGATTCTTCGATTTTGTACCTGGCCTAACGGTTAATACCCAAGACGGGCTCATTATTTTTACCCAGACCGAACCTTTCGGTGAGTATCTTTTCAATACTCTGGGAGATGGAGATTACACCGCTAACGAAACGACTTTTAATGATAATCAGAAAAAGTATGTATTTCGTGATATGTATGAATTGACAAAGGCAGCTGCTTTGCAAGATCCCGAAAAGAATAAGTTCATATTAAAAGGGAAATACAAATCGGAAGGAAGTAATGGTATTCCTATTGGTGCATTCAATGTGCCGAGAGGTTCTGTTCGTGTTACTGCGGGTGGAAGACAGTTACAAGAAGGAATAGATTATACGGTCAATTATCAAGCGGGTACGGTTCAGATTTTAGATCCAAGTTTGGAGGCTTCCAACGTGCCTATTAACATATCCGTAGAGAATAATGCCGTCTTCGGTCAACAAACAAGGCGATTCACGGGTATTAATGTGGAACATCAAGTCAGCAAAAACTTTGTTTTAGGTGGTACACTTTTGAATTTGAATGAAAGACCGCTGACCCAAAAATCTAATTTTGGTGTAGAACCTGTGAATAATACCATTTTTGGTTTGAATGGAAATTTCTCGACAGAAGTACCCTTCTTGACCCGTTTGGCCAATAAGCTGCCTAATATCGACACCGATGTTCCATCGAATGTATCCGTAAGGGCAGAGGTGGCCTGGTTGAAGCCGAACTCCCCAAAAAATGCGGATTTTCAGGGAGAAACAACCACCTATTTAGATGATTTTGAGGGAGCACAACGTTTAATCGACATTCGTTCTTCACTCGGATGGACAATGGCAAGTACCCCTTTAGAATTTGTGAATGGCCAGTTGTTGGGAAGTGATCCTCAGGATCCCGCAAATGTTGAAAATGGATATGGCCGGGCAAAAATGTCATGGTATACTATTGACCCTATATTTTATACAAGCCAAAGACCGGATGGTATTTCCGATAGTGATATGTCGACAAACGAAACCCGTCGAATATTTATCGACCGTCTTTTTCAACAAGATGTGGCCCAAGGGCAGACCCAAGTTCAGAATACCTTGAACATCAACTATTTTCCAAATCAAAAAGGGCCTTATAATAATAGCCCCAACTTCGATACTACTCCGCCAAATCAAAAGTGGGGTGGCATTATGCGAGCTTTAAGTAGTACCAATTTTGAGCAATCGAATGTGGAATTCGTTCAGTTTTGGGTGCTGGATCCTTATGTGGATGGTATTACAAACAGTGAAGGGGAGTTGGTCTTGAACTTTGGTAATGTTTCGGAAGATATTCTAAAGGATGGCAAAAAACAGTACGAAAATGGATTGCCGGGTGTAGGTAGTACCGAACTGGTATCACCATCATCATGGGGGCAAGTGCCAGCCACACAGGCATTGGTTTATGCTTTTGATGCCGATGAGGCGAATAGAGCTTTACAAGATGTTGGTTTTGATGGATTGGATGATGGGGAAGAAGGTTCCATTTTTGACAATAATAGCGGAGATGACCCTGCCTTGGACAATTACCAATACTATCTCAATCGCGATGGAGATATTCTAACACGATATTTAGACTTCAATAACCCTGATGGTAACTCCCCTGTTGAAGTAACCAATACCAATCGAGGTTCAAATACCTTACCTGATGTTGAGGATATCGATCGCGATTTGACGATGAACACGGTCAATAGTTATTATGAATACCGCATTCAAATCAAGCCGAATACCACAGTGAACGACCAATATGTAACGGATATTATTGAGACCGCACAGGTTCCAAGTAGCGAAGTTCCGGATGGTAGTGCGGTCAACAGACGCTGGATTCAATATAAAATTCCACTGACCGATTTTACGGAAGCTATTGGTGGTATCACCGATTTTAGATCTATTAGCTTTTTAAGAATGTATTTAACGGGTTTTACCGGCCCCACGGTTTTGCGTTTCGCAACGCTTGATTTGGTTAGTGGTGATTGGCGGACCTATACCAAAAACTTGCAAGACCCGGATATTGACACGGACCCTACTGATGATAATACCATTATTGATGTAAATGCCGTGAACATAGAAGAAAATTCAAACAGACAGCCGATACCCTATGTATTGCCTCCAGGTGTGCAAAGAGAACGTTTGAACAATAACAATACCATCATTCGTCAGAATGAGCAGTCCTTATCTTTCGTTGTTGAAAACTTGGAATCGGAAGATTCCCGTGGCGTTTTTAAGAATTTGAATATCGATTTACGTCAGTACAAGAAGCTGAAGATGTTCTTGCATGCAGAAAAAATCGTAGACAGCGATTACTCTGATGACGATACGCCTTTAGTAGGATTTTTAAGAATTGGAACTGACTTTACCCAAAACTATTATCAGGTTGAATTGCCGCTGCAGTTCACTCCTTTTGGATCCATGTCAGAAAGTGCAATTTGGCCCGAGGTTAATGAGATGGAGGTAGTTTTGGCCAATTTGAACAAAGTTAAATCCCTATGGATTACTGGAAGTGATTTAAGCGAGGCACGTTTTTTCGAGGTCGTTAACGGTGATGTGGTTCCTGTGAATGAATTCGCTCCCAGGGAATTAGGGAGAGTACGCATCGGAATCAAAGGAAATCCTTCTTTGGGAAGTATTCGAAGTATGATGGTGGGGGTGAAGAATACTGATAATATTCCTGCTCGAGGCGAAGTTTGGTTTAATGAGCTGCGCTTAGCAGGCTTGGACAATAATGGAGGCTGGGCCGCGGTTGGTGCCATAGATGGCAATATTGCCGATTTTGCAAATATTACGGCAACGGGTAGTACCAGTACTTCCGGTTTTGGGGCCATCGATCAAATGCCCAATGAACGCGCGCGAGAAGACGCTGTTGCTTATGATTTAGTGACCAATGTAAACGTAGGGCAATTGCTTCCTAAGAAATGGGGTATTCAATTACCCTTTAATTACGGTATATCCGAGCAACTGATTACACCTGAATTCGATCCTGTTTATGATGATTTGAAATTAAATGATTTGATTGATGCCGAGGACACCCAAGACGGTAAAGATGAAATCCAAGAGCAAGCCGAGGATTATACGAAGAGAACCAGTATCAATTTAATTGGGGTACGAAAAGATCGGGGTGAGGAAGCTGAGGCCAATTTTTATGATATTGAAAATTTCACTTTTAACTACTCGTACAACGAAACCGAACACCGTGATTTCGAAATAGCCGCGTTACGAGATCAAAGTGTAGCCACAGGCTTTGTGTATAACCACGCATTCCAACCCGTTGAGGTGGCACCATTTGCGAAGAAAGATTCCCTTTTTACCGGTAAGTATTGGCAGTGGTTGAAAGATTTGAACTTCAATCTTTTACCCACTACGATTTCCTTGAATTCTAATTTTGACAGGCAATTCAACCAACAACGTTTTAGAGATGTTCGTGAAGAAGGTATTGAACGATTGGAATTGCCATCTCTTCAACAGCGCAATTACCTTTTTAATTGGCAGTATGCCATTAATTATAGCTTGACGAAATCACTCCGATTGAACCTTACGGCAAGTAATAACAATATTGTCCGAAATTATTTTCAAGAGGAAGGCAATCCGAACTCATTAATCGACCAGACCTTGGGCTTATGGGATGGTTTCTGGGATCTGGGAGAACCCAACCGTCACGCGCAACAATTGGAACTTAACTATGAGATTCCTTTTAGTAAGATACCCGCGCTCGATTTTATCAATGCGCAATATTCCTATACTAGTAATTTTGATTGGCAACGGGGTGGTGATGCATTAAACGAGGTGGTTAGAACCTCCTTGAACGATCCAAATGCTCAGGTCAATACCATTCAAAATGCAAATACACATAATATTACAGCTTCGCTATCCATGCAAAAATTCTACGACCTTATCGGTTTAAAAAAGCGGGATGGTAAAACGCAGGCCAGTACTGCCCCCGTGCGAGTAGACAAAGCCGGTAATACGGATGAAAAGGCTAAAAAAGGACCAAGAAAAACAAGCAAGCTCTACAATACCGCGATTGATGTGTTGACGATGGTGAAACGATTGAATATCAATTATAATGAGTCGAACGGAAAAGTGCTGCCAGGCTATACACAATCATTGGGCTTTTTAGGTACTGCTCGACCAAGTATAGGTTTTGTTTTCGGTAGTCAGGCCGATGTTCGCTTCGAAGCGGCCAGAAGAGGTTGGTTGACTCAATTTCCTGATTTCAATGAACAATATTTGGAGAATACCAATAAACAATTGAATATCACGGCCACGGCGCAACCGCTTCCAGACCTTACTATTGATTTAGTCGCCGAACGTCAATTTTCAAGTAGTTATCAAGAGACCTTTAAGATTATTCCGGATATTACAAATGGTGGGCTGCGGTATGATCAGTTGTTGGGTAATAACCTCGGTAATTTTAGTATCTCAACGGTAATGATAGGAACGGCTTTTGGCAAGAGCGATGAATTTACATCCGAGAATTTTGAACAATTCAAAGAGAATCGAATTACTATTGCAAATCGGTTGGTTTCCGATAGGGGTGATGTGCCAGGAACTTTGGATGAAGACGGATTTCCTGCAAAATACGGTAAGACCCAGCAAGATGTTTTATTGCCTGCTTTCTTCGCTGCTTACACAGGTCAGGATGTAAATCGCGTGAATTTGGACGTCTTTAGACAGATTCCTATTCCAAATTGGAATATCAAATATACCGGTTTGATGAAAAATAAATGGTTCAAGAAGAAATTCAAACGTTTTTCGTTAAGTCATGGGTATCGGGCGGCATATAGTATTAATTCGTTTCAGACAAATTTGGAAAAAGAACAAAGAAGAACCGACATTGCCAACGGAGTTGCGGGTACTACTCTTACCAATCCTGAGAATGGGGATTTGCTGCCAGATTTGATTCTAAACAATGTGGTACTCACAGATCAGTTTAACCCACTGTTGCGTATAGATTTTGAAATGAAAAATGCCCTTAGTGTTTTGGCGGAAATTCGGTCGGATCGAATGCTTTCTTTAAGTTTTGATAATAATCTGATGACCGAGCAGAATGGTAAGGAATATACGGTAGGGCTGGGTTATCGCATAAAAGATGTAAAATTCGTCACTAATATCGGGGGTAGCAAAACACGCCTGAAAGGGGACCTTAACTTAAAGGCCGATGTTACTTTAAGGGATAATATTACCATCATCAGAAACCTTGATATCGATAACAATCAAATTACTTCCGGTCAAAATCTATTGTCCATTAAGTTCACCGCTGACTATGCGTTAAGCAAAAACTTGAACGCCCTGTTCTTCTACGATCATTCGTTTTCACAGTTTGCTGTCTCTACTGCTTTCCCACAGACGACCATAAACACTGGATTTACATTGCGTTATAATTTTGGAAACTAGGGCATCGAGCTTGGCTCTTAACTTTAGTTCTTGAACTTGTATTTGCATTTGATTTTGGAATTTGTATTTCTATAGGAATCCGCTACATTTGCCCTGCTAATAAAAATCAAACGAATGAACATACCATCAGAATTAAAATATACTAAGGATCACGAATGGGTTAGCATCGATGGAGCTATTGCTACCGTTGGTATAACAGATTTCGCTCAGAGCGAATTGGGTGATATTGTTTATGTTGAGGTAGAAACGGTTGACGAGACCCTTGATCAAGAAGAAGTCTTTGGAACAGTTGAAGCCGTTAAAACCGTATCTGACCTATTTCTGCCTCTAAGTGGAGAGATAATTGAATTTAATGAAGCCTTGGAAGATGAGCCGGAAAAGGTAAATTCGGATCCCTATGGTGATGGCTGGATGATAAAAATCAAGATTTCAGATGCCTCTCAAGTTGGTGATTTGATGAGTGATGAAGATTACAAGGCTTTGATTGGTGCTTAAAAAACCATTCTTTACGATTTCTTTTATAGGTTGGATGGTTTTCGTCACTTTTTCCAGCCTTTATTCTTTTAAAGGGTTGAAGCCTTCTTCCTTTTCAATTCCACATGCGGATAAATTTGTCCATTTCACTTTTTACTTTGTAGCAGGTATTTTAGGCGTGTTCTTTCTAAGGGAGCTCACTAAAGGCACGATAAGGTTTGGAAAAGCCCTGCTTTTGATGGCCTTTTCAATGATATGTTTTGGCGTGATTATTGAGGTAATCCAAGAGGTATTCACGTTAAATAGAATGGGTGATGTCCTCGATGTAATCGCAAATAGTGCAGGTGCTGTTTGCGGCGTAGGAGCGGTTAAATACTTATTTTCTAAACGACGAACGCTAAAATGGAAAATTTAGTTGCTTTTTAACTAAAATATTAATTAAATTAGCAAACACTTAAATGTATTGATATGGAACTAAAAAAGAATCCGAAAGCAGATTTAACCCGAAATAGTGCATTCTATTTCATTATCGGCTTGTTCGCGGTCTTGCTCTTTACTTATGGTGCCTTGGAATGGAAATCATATGAAGGCGGCAACGAGTACGATATTTCAATGAATGTCGATGATCTATTGGACGAAGAAGTTCCAATGACCGAACAGATCAAGACACCACCACCTCCACCACCTCCTGCAGCACCTGAAATTATCGAAATTGTTGAAGATGAGGAAGAAGTTGAGGAAACTGTTATCGAATCTACTGAAAGTAACGAAGAAGAGGAAGTAATGGAAGTCGATGACGTTGAGGTCGAAGAAATAGATGAAGATATTGATGTTCCATTTGCGGTAATTGAAAATGTCCCTGTTTTTCCTGGATGCGAAAAGGAGAGCAACAAAAGGGCTTGTTTCAATAAAATGATACAAAAGCATATTAGTAAAAACTTCCGATACCCTGAAATTGCTCAAGAAATGGGTGTTCAAGGTCGTGTGAACGTCATGTTCGTGATTCAGAAGGATGGAAGCATCGGTAATGTGAGAATGAGAGGTCCAGACAAGAATTTGGAAAAAGAGGCTGCTAGAATCATTGCTAAATTGCCAAAAATGACTCCTGGTAAGCAAAGGGGTAGAGCGGTACGTGTACCTTTCAGTATTCCAATTACATTTAAGCTTCAATAGTATATTTGCATTCCCACGAACCTGACTTTCAGAAGACAGGGGCAGGGAAATCATAAAATAAAAAATCCCTAGTGTTTGCACTAGGGATTTTTTATTGAACTACTTTTTCTTATTTCTTCAAGCTGGTATAAATGATTTCACGAATACGTTCGGGATTGATAAATCCCGTGCCATACATGGCGTCATAAGGCTCCGTAAGTGATGTCTTGGCCATTACCTCATCTAGCGACGCTCCAGCGTCGATACGGGCCTGAACTTTTTTTCGGATATCCTCTAACATCAAAACATAACTTTGAAGCTCGGCTTTATTGGAAGGGCGTCCATGGCCGGGAATTATTTTGGTCTCATCATTGATAATCATCAAGGCCTTCTTATGGGCATTCAGGAAGCCGTCAATACTTCCGCCGCTTTTTAAATCGATATATGGATACCGCCCTGAGAAATAAGTATCCCCCATATGCAATACATTGTTTTGCATAAAGAAGACCATAGCATCACCATCAGTATGGGCATGATGTACATGAAAGGCCATAATGGTCTCCTCGCCATCATAAAAAGTAATGTCCTGAGAAAAGGTGACTTCTGGCAACATTTTGGCGTAATCCTCGGCGCTCATTTCATTGGCTTCCACTTTGGGCATGAGATTCAACTGAATGCGTTCACGCACCTTATCTTGTGCCACCAAAGTAACAGTTTCGGAATTAAACCTAGCGTTTCCACCGGAATGGTCACCATGCATATGGGTATTGAACAAAAAGGCAATGGGCTTATCGGTCAAACTGGAGATGGCGGTTTTTAGTTTTTCGCTTAATCGGTCGAATTGGTCGTCGATCATAAAAACATGGGTTTCCCCAACATAGATGCCTATATTTCCACCTTGCCCTGTAAGCATATAAACATTTTGAGCAAGTGTATCCACTGTAATTGTGACTTCCTTGTCTTGAGCTTTAATGGAAATTGTACTTATTAAGCCCATAAAAAACAACAGGAATATTGATTTTTTCTTCATAATCGGTGTTTAAAGCGATTCTCTCAAAGATAGCATAAATAGTAGCATTTCGTTGCAGAGATAGCATTCTCGGTTTATCTTTGCACTCGATTAATATTGTTATCAAATGTGCCAACTAATTTTGGATGTTATCCTGAATGATGATAGGCGAATTACAGCCTAACTCTGAAAAACAAACAAATAGCAACAGATGAAAACTGCCGTCAGTTCGACCAAAAGCTCACCCTTTTCTTTGGCTTTTACCGACTTTAAGGAAATTACGAAGGCAAGGCTGGCTATAAGCGTTGTTTTCTCTTCTATAGCAGGCTATCTCCTGGCACCCGTTCAACCTGATGCCATTTCATTGCTTCTTTTGGCGTTTGGAGGTTATTGTATGGTAGGCGCTTCAAATGCCTATAATCAGGTCATCGAGAAAGACTTGGATGCTTTGATGAACCGCACCAAAAATCGACCTATTCCTTCAGGAAGAATGTCGGTTCAGAAGGCAATGGCCATTGCTATTACCATGACCTTGTTTGGTCTCGTTTCATTATACTACCTGAATCCGAAGACCGCAATGTTCGGGGCTATTTCGATTTTCTTATACACGAGTGTCTATACCCCTCTAAAAACAAAGACGCCTTTGGCGGTTTTTGTAGGTGCATTCCCTGGTGCAATTCCTTTTATGTTAGGTTGGGTTGCTGCCACAAATGATTTTGGTATTGAACCGGGAACGTTGTTTATGATTCAGTTCTTTTGGCAGTTTCCCCATTTTTGGGCCTTGGGTTGGATGTTGGATGAGGATTATAAAAAAGGAGGATTCAAAATGCTCCCGACAGGCAAAAAAGACAAGGGTACGGCATTACAGATTATCATGTACACGATTTGGATGATCGTTATTTCGGTCGTACCGGCTTTTGGTGTTACAGGGCAATTGTCATTATCCGTTCCAGCAGCGATACTTGTTTTTCTGATGGGTATGATAATGCTTATTTTCGCTTTTCGATTATATGAAAAGCGAGACAACGTTTCTGCACGAAAATTAATGCTGGCAAGCGTGAGTTATATTACTTTGATGCAAATTGTTTTTGTGATAGATAAATTTTTGAGATAATTGATTATGGATTTAACCCAGTTTACGGATAAAGAAAAACATGATAGAGCAAAGAAAATGATGCTCTGGTTTGGGATCGCAAGTTTGATAATGGGCTTCGCCGGGGTGACCAGTGCGTACATTGTGAGCAGCTCTCGTGAAGACTGGATTCAGGGTTTGGAGCTTCCACAGGCCTTTTACATTAGCACCGCAATAATCATCCTTAGCAGTTTTACATTCATCATTGCCAAAAAGGCTTCGAAAAATGATAAATCGAAGCAGGCAACTACTTGGCTTTTGGTTACATTGGGATTGGGTATCGCTTTTATTGTTTTACAGTTTTTTGGATTTCAAGAAATGTTGGGCAAAGGCTATTATTTTACCGGCCCTACGAGTAGCATAAAAATGTCATATGTATTTCTGATAGCAATCGTGCACATAGTTCATGTCGTGGCAGGTCTTATTGCTCTACTGGTAGTTTTATATAAGCAGATGAAGGGTAAATATTCATCAAAGGAATTTTTGGGTATTACTCTAGGTGCTACGTTTTGGCATTTTTTAGGAATTTTGTGGGTCTACCTGATTTTGTTTATGAGCTTTGTAAAATAAATTGGCATAAATTAGGTTTTGATAGCGATTCAGCTTTTGAAAAGCCAAAAAAAATGTAAATTTGCACAGATTCTAATCATACTTTAAAAACTATATGGATACAACGGTGACAACAGGTTCGGAAGAGAAGGTATGGGGTGGCGGTAATAGGCCTCTAAATGCGAGTTATGGTAAATTGATGATGTGGTTCTTTCTCGTTTCCGATGCACTTACTTTTTCCGGTTTTTTAGCCTCTTATGGTTTTTCTAGATTTAAATTTATCGAGACTTGGCCTATTGCAGATCAAGTTTTTACCCACGTACCTTTCTTTCATGGTAATTACCCGATGATATATGTCGCTTTCATGACATTTATTTTGATCATGTCTTCCGTAACAATGGTACTAGCCGTTGATGCCGGCCACAGAATGAAGAAGAATGCCGTGATATGGTATATGTTCTTAACCATTATCGGAGGCGCGATATTTGTTGGTTCACAAGCCTGGGAATGGGCTACTTTTATCAAAGGTGATTATGGTGCAATGGAGACAAAAGGCGGTAGAATATTGCAATTTGTAAATAAGGATACCGGTGAGCGAGCTGCTTTAGCTGATTTTGCCAAAACTATGCCTAGTGAAAGAGTTGACCATGAAAGTAAGAACGGAGTGTGGTACTACAAAGAAACGGCGCTACCTTCTTTTACTGTGAATGAGGTGGTCGAAGGGTTTAAAGCAAATACGAATATTGTCATAAGAACTGAACAAATACTTCCAAATATTGGGATACTTAAAACCTCGGATAATCCTAAAGACCTTGCTAAAGCTGCAAGTCTTGAAAAGGATGTTGCCAATATCGATGGAGAAGGAGAGAAAGCTATTTTAACAAGGGAGGCATCATTAGAGAAATTGAACGATGCAGTTCAAGTTGTTGAAGGTGCAAATCTTATTCAAAATGAATACGGAAGTAGATTATTCGCAGATTTCTTTTTCTTTATAACAGGTTTTCATGGTTTTCATGTATTCTCGGGAGTTCTTATTAATATCATCATTTTCTTCAATGTCATTCTAGGTACCTACGAACGTAGAGGACATTATGAGATGGTAGAAAAAGTAGGGCTCTATTGGCACTTTGTAGATTTGGTTTGGGTATTTGTATTCACCTTCTTCTACCTAGTTTAAGAGCGTTTACTTTCATTCCCGCGTAGGCTGGAATCTATTTAAATTAATTTGAAGTTTATTAAAGCGATTTTATAAATGGCACACGAACATAAGTTGGAAATTTTCAGAGGACTTCTTAAATTCAAGTCCAATACTCAAAAGATTTGGGGAGTACTTGTCTTTTTAACCATCGTTACTACGATAGAAGTAGCTTTAGGTATTGTTAAACCAGATATGTTACTACAGAATAATTTCTTAGGAATGAAATTGTTAAACTGGATATTCATCATCCTAACTTTAGTAAAAGCGTACTATATAGCCTGGGATTTCATGCACCTTCGTGATGAAAAATCGGCATTGCGAAGAGCAATTGTTTGGACGCCTATTTTCTTGGTAGCCTATTTGGTATTCATCCTTTTATTCGAAGCGGATTACGTATACAATGTATACAAAGATGGCTTTGTAACATGGAATTTCTAACACTAAATTAACAGCTAAAAAAGACGGCAATTGAGCCGTCTTTTTTATTTTTACCTTTTCTGATTTTATTCAGCGTCTTTCTTTTTTGAATAAGGTCAAAATACTGCTTTCCGATAACTTGAGTTATGAAGAAAACATTTGTTCTTGTTACGTTATTTGTGCTTCCAGTTGTAGTATATCTCTTTTTTGCTTCTGGAGTTTACAATTTTGGAAAGCTTCCTATACTTACCAAAGATGTCCTTGATGTTTCCAATTTTGACGATGAGGTTTCCTTAGAGAATAAAATAACCATTTTGGGTTTCATGGGTAACGATATTGCCGGTAAAAAAGGGAACGCTTTCAATCTCAATCAGAAAATATACAAGCGCTTTTATG
>JARFRH010000271.1 GCA_029287355.1 Maribacter sp.
ATTTGTTGGGGTTCGTGGGATCCATGACCATATCGGCTACGCCTGTTTTATTGTTCACGAAAAGGATTTTCTCCCAAGTTTCCCCACCATCGGTAGTTTTAAAAACACCGCGCTCGGGATGTTCGCCCCAAGGGGAGCCAATAGCACCTACATAAACCGTATTGGGATCCGCGGGGTCTATTTTTATTCTGTGGATGTGGCGGGTTTTTTCCAATCCCATAGATTTCCAGCTTTTGCCACCATCCAAAGACTTGTAAACACCAAAACCGCCATTGAGACTGTTTCTTGGGTTTCCCTCACCGGTTCCTACCCAAATGACGGAAGGGTTCGATTGCTGAATCGCCAATGCACCTATGGATGCTGTAAGTTCCTTATCGAAAATCGGTTCCCATTTGATGCCTCCGGAAATCGATTTCCAGATTCCTCCAGAAGCCGTGCCCACATACATAATATCAGGATTCGTGTTGACCGCATCGATCGCGGTAACCCGACCACTCATACCGCCAGGACCGATATTTCTTGGTTTCAGGTCTTGAACGAGATCCATTTTAAATTCTTGTGCAAAAAGGGGAAACGATGCCATAAGCATCAGGGTCGTAAGTAGTAATCTTTTCAAATCAGTTGGTTTTAGGTGAACAGGGTATAAGGGGAAGGTTGCAGGGAAAAAGACGCCATCTTAATAACTCTTGGTCTTTACCTTTTGCCTGTTGCCCATGACCCTACGATTATTCGATCTAAATATACCAAAAACCAATTGAGAAAATCTTAAAGAGGTGTTAAGAACAATTGGATTTTAACTTTGTCAAAAGGAATTAAAAAGAATTTAATGTTATACCGTTTTAGCGTATTGCATTATCTTACAGATTCGCTCTATCAAAGACAATTAGTTCAAAAAATTTATATGCACGAGATCCACGTAAGAAAAGGAGAAATCATACAGCATACCGGGGACTTGAATTCTAAAGTGTATCGTGTAGAAAAAGGCCTGCTTCGCAGTTATACAATTGATGAAAAAGGCAGGGAGCATATTTTCATGTTTGGCCCCGAAGGTTGGATCGTAGCGGATAATACACCAGCGGAAGTGCCAGTTGATTTATACATCGATGCGCTTGAAGATTCCACCGTACTAGTTCTTGACAAAGATCTTTCGAGAGAAAACCCTAAAGCCCAGCCGTTATTGAGACGTATCGCGGTTTTGCAAAAAAGGGTGATTTTATTAATGAGTGCTTCCGCTCTTGATCGATATGAGCATTTTGAGGAAACCTATCCCGATATAATGCAACGGGTACCACAGAAAATGATTGCTTCGTATTTGGGTATAACTCCAGAAGCCTTAAGCAAGGTTAAAAACAATCGCGTAAGAGAGCAATAGACTTCACTTCATTTCTTAATCTAGATTAATGCCCATGTGAGCCAACTTCGGGAACTTTGTATTTCAAAATTTAGATACTTTCCCTTTTCAGGAAAATTATAAAAATACAAATTATCATGAAAAAAGTTCTCGCCCTTGGCGCAAGTAATAGCTCAAAATCTATTAACACCCTTTTTGCAACCTATGCAGCCAATCAAATTGAAGATGCTACGGTAATCACCGCAAATTGGGAAGACTTGATATTACCATTGTATAGTCCTGATTTGGAAGCATCAAATGGTATTCCTGAAAATGTACATTACTTCAAAAACCTCATTCAATCTGTTGATGCCATTGTTTTATCACTAGCCGAATACAATGGCATGCCTTCCGCTGCGTTTAAAAATTTATGGGACTGGACCTCTCGAATTGATATGAAATTCTGGGCGAATAAGCCTATGCTTCTGATGGCGGCATCCCCAGGAGGTAGAGGAGGAGCTAGTGTATTGGGGTTAATTGGCAACTTGATGCCACATCTAGGTGGTAATGTCATTGCTCAATTTTCATTGCCCTCTTTTGGTGCAAATTTTCAAGAGGGGCGATTAATTGATAAAACCCTTCAAGAAGATCTAGGCTCAAAAATCAAACAATTTGAAGCAGCGCTATAACAGCCAATAAGTCAATACTATGAATAACAATCTATTCCAGCCTTCGCTGCAATGACAATAAGATTTATTTGATCATGAAAAACTCAAAAGTTCTATTCACAATTGCGGCCATATTGTGGATTTTTTGGACCTTGTACACATTTTGGCAGGTGTGCTCACTATGAATTTTATACTATCTGGGGATGTTTCTGCGGCTCTAGCAGGTATTTGGGGTAGATACATCTTCCCTACAAATGGCCTATCCTAATGCAGCTGGAGCAGTGTTAGGACAACATGGTTTCAATCTATTTTGGATTGGTATCGTAACTTTGATAGCGGCATTTTATATATGGAACGGAAATACAAACGGCATTTTTCTGGCTGCGATAACGGGTGGGTTAGCCGATTTAGGATACTTCCTGTTCATGGATTTAGGTGGTTATGTCAACTTTGTACCTGGTACGGTAATGACCATCGTTTCCGCCTCTGCTATCACATTGACTTTTTATGCCCATTTTAAAAGTAGAAAGGATAATTCTATTGAATCTGGGCCAACAAACGGATTATGGAAATAGGAATAGACAGTTTTGCGGCTAATCCCACGGAAATAGAAAGCTCTCATGCCCTGAATAAGCTGCTTGATAGGATTGCCTTGGCAGATGAAGTGGGTTTGGATTCCTTTGGAATTGGAGAACATTACCGTAAAGAATTTTTGGATTCGGCCCCAACTATGATTCTAGCTGCCGCTGCTTCGCGTACAAAAAGAATTCGCTTAACGAGTGCAGTTACCGTGTTGAGTGCGGCAGACCCCGTTCGGGTATTTCAAAATTTCGCTACGCTGGATTTAATTTCTCAAGGTCGCGCAGAAATTGTAGCAGGCCGTGGTTCATTTGTAGATTCCTTTCCTTTGTTTGGATTAGACTTAAGTGACTACGACGAGCTATTTGTGGAAAAACTCAATCTTCTATTAAAAATACGGGATAATGAGGTTGTCACTTGGTCAGGAAAATTTCGTCCGCCTTTAAGCAATCAGCCTATTTATCCACGACCGGTGCAAAAACAATTACCAGTTTGGCTAGGTGTTGGAG
>JARFRH010000298.1 GCA_029287355.1 Maribacter sp.
TAAGTATGCAAATAGGGGAGTTGAAACTATTTCCGTCCATACGAAAAGCGGATGATACCATTATCATCGCAGCTAATGGAACGAGTTGCAGGCATCAAATTCACGATGGCGCCAACAGAAAGGCCTTGCACCCGATTACGATTTTAAAAAGCGCCTTGCTCTAAAGTTCATCTGGTTTTAGCGCCTTGATTTATCCTTAAAATAGATCCAATGGATTATGAATTGCATAAATGACGAAACGAGATAGCATTTGGTAAGCGTTAAATCAAGTTCATCCTTTTAAATGGTATTTTATTGAATCATTACTGTCGCTGTAGTTTTGGTGGGCTGTGATTTAAGATTTACCTTTGAAACATACTCTTTACAATTAGATAATGGCGGGAAATACCTTTGGAAACCTATTTAAATTAACGACTTTCGGTGAATCTCATGGTGTGGCCATTGGTGGGGTTTTAGATGGCTGTCCTTCTGGAATTGAAATCGATCTTGATGCGATTCAAAACGAACTCGATAGAAGAAAACCTGGACAATCCGCCATTGTTACCCAAAGAAAAGAGCCGGACGCTGTAGAGTTCTTTTCAGGAATCTTCGAAGGGAAAACAACGGGAACCCCAATTGGCTTTGCCATTCGCAACACCAATCAAAAATCGCATGATTACTCCCATATCAAAGACTCTTACCGTCCTTCACATGCTGATTATGTATATGATCGGAAATATGGCTTTAGGGATTATAGAGGTGGCGGAAGAAGTTCAGCGCGTGAAACCGCCAGTAGGGTAGTAGCCGGTGCTATTGCCAAACAAATGTTACCCGAAATCAAAATAAACGCCTTCGTTTCACAAGTAGGTGACATGCAATTGAAAAAAGAGTACAAAGATTTGGATTTGTCCTTGACCGAAGCTAATCCGGTTCGCTGTCCAGACCCCGAAATGGCCAACAAAATGGAAGCCTATATCAAAGAAGTTCGCAAAGAAGGGGATACGATCGGAGGAATCATTACCTGTGTAGCGCAAAATGTCCCAGTTGGTCTTGGGGAGCCTGTATTCGATAAGCTTCATGCAGAATTGGGTAAGGCGATGCTATCCATCAACGCCGTAAAAGGATTCGAGTATGGCTCGGGATTCGAAGGGGTGAAAATGAAAGGTAGTGCACATAACGACCAATTCAATGTTAATGGCTCTACAAAAACAAATCATAGCGGTGGTGTACAGGGCGGTATAAGCAACGGAATGGATATTTATTTCAATGTAGCCTTTAAACCTGTTGCTACGGTAATTCAAGGTTACGAGACCATAGACAAAGAAGGTAATATGGTGCAAACACAGGGCAAGGGTCGGCATGACCCCTGCGTAGTGCCCCGTGCAGTTCCTATTGTTGAGGCCATGACCGCCTTGGTTTTGGCCGACTATGCGTTATTGAATCGAACGATCAAATCATAATTTAGTTCAGAAGCGTAAAAACCTTCTCATTGGTGCTTTGATAGCCTATGAATGACATCGGTTCTTTGCATTGTAAGGCCGCTCGGTCGCTAATCTCTTACTTCGTACTTCGTACTTCATATTTTAATATTATCTTACTTCCCTAAACTAACTTTGATTTATGAGGAAGCTTGAATTGCACTGGAAAATAATGATTGGCATGTTTCTGGGTCTGATTTTCGGATTCGGTATGACCTATCCAGAATGGGGGCGGGAATTTGTGTCGGACTGGATCAACCCTTGGGGTACCATTTTTGTTAAATTGTTGAAACTTATTGCAATTCCTTTGATTCTAGCTTCGCTGATAAAAGGAATTTCAGATTTAAAGGACATCTCTAAGTTTAAAAGAATCGGCCTACGGACTATTGGGATTTATATATTTACCACTATAATAGCCATTACCATTGGCCTCGTGCTTGTAAATGTTTTACAGCCCGGAAATGGCATCTCCGAAGAGACTGTTGCAAAGCTTGCCGAAACATATGCAACGGACAGCGGCGTAACCTCGAAACTAGACGAGGCATTAAAGCAAAAGGAAAGGGGGCCTTTGCAGTTTTTGGAAGATATGGTGCCCGATAATGCCATCAAGGCTATGACGGAGAACGCATTGATGCTACAAGTCATCTTTTTTACAATTTTTATGGGCATAGCAATGTTGTTAATTGGTGAAGAAAGGGCCAAGCCGCTCAAAAACTTCTTTGACGCACTTAATGACGTTGTCCTTAAAATGGTCGACTTGATCATGTTGAGCGCGCCATATGCGGTATTCGCGTTATTGGCAAACGTAGTTGCATCTTCCGGAGATCCCGATTTATTGGTGGCGCTATTGAAATATGCGGGAGTGGTCCTTATTGGCCTCTTTTTGATGATCGTTTTTTATACGATCCTGGTTTCAACCTATACAAAGAAAAACCCCTTCTGGTTCTTAAAACAAATAAGTCCGGCACAATTGCTGGCATTTTCGACAAGCTCAAGTGCTGCGACCTTACCTGTGACCATTGAAAGAGTGGAGGAACATATCGGAGTCGATAAGGAAGTCTCAAGTTTTGTGCTGCCCGTGGGGGCCACAATCAATATGGATGGTACCAGCCTTTACCAAGGGGTGGCTGCCGTTTTTGCAATGCAAGTATTATGGCCGGAAGGATTGGTTTTTAGCAATCAAATCATTATCGTCTTAACGGCGCTTTTGGCATCAATAGGTTCGGCAGCGGTTCCTGGCGCCGGTATGGTCATGTTGGTTATTGTATTGGAATCCATTGGTTTTCCTCCGGATTTATATCCAATAGCCTTGGCTTTGATTTTTGCGGTAGACCGCCCTTTGGATATGTGCCGTACGATTATCAATGTTACTGGAGACGCAACAGTGGCGATGGTGGTAGCCAAGTCCGTTGGAAAGTTAGGGGAGCCCGATATAAAGGAATGGGACGACCATTTGGAGGAAGTGAAATGAAAAATATAATTGTTAAGGGTTTAAGGTGAATCGGTCTTGTTTCCACTATTGACTTTTAACGAATAACTCAAAATCGATAGACGATGAATATCTGTTTTCTAATGTATCCTTGGGAGGAAATCGACCCTGAAAATGATACCAGTTTAGCCCTCATTCATGAATGTGTAAGGCGCAA
Source organism: Maribacter sp. (assembly GCA_029287355.1). Taxonomy (GTDB): domain Bacteria; phylum Bacteroidota; class Bacteroidia; order Flavobacteriales; family Flavobacteriaceae; genus Maribacter_C. The sequence goes on from JARFRH010000298.1 coordinate 3,104, forward strand.
GCATGGTGTTGCGCTATGCACTCCTGCAAATTTGACCATACGCAATAGTGTTACCAATGCCTTTTGTACGGTTATTGGTCGAATGGATAAGGTTTCCAATAGTCTGAAGTCGTTTTATAAACAAGCTGTATTACGAGAAGAAATGCTGCCCTTGGCTGGCTTTGATGTGATTTTTATGCGCGCCAATCCGCCATTGGATCCTATTATGTTGAATTTCTTGGACTCCGTAAAGGATGATGTATTTATCATGAACTCACTTCAAGGCTTGCGTGAGGCTAATAATAAATTATACACGGCCGCTTTTGGTGATTCACATAGCAATATTATTCCAGCGACCCACGTGTCTAAAAACAAACGTCATTTAATCCGTCAGATCAAAGAATCAAAAGCTGATAAGATGATTTTGAAGCCGCTTAATGGATTCGGGGGATCTGGGGTCATTTTGATTGAAAAATCCGCAATGAGCAGTATTCAATCTTTATTGGATTTTTACATAACTAATTCAGATGGAACCTCTAACTATGTGATAATTCAAGAATACATTGAAGGTGCGGATCAGGGTGATGTCCGTATTTTAATATTGAACGGAGAACCCATAGGAGCCATGAAACGCGTTCCAGGAACAGACGACCATCGCTCGAATGTGTCCGCGGGAGGATCTATCGCGAAACACAGCATGACGAAGGAAGAAAAAGCACTTTGCAAGCAAATAGGTCCTAAACTGGTTAAGGACGGGCTCTACTTCGTGGGCATCGATGTAATCGGTGGTATGTTGGTTGAGGTAAATGTAATGTCTCCTGGTGGAATTACCTATATGAACAAGGTGTATAAAACCAAACTGCAATGTAAGGTCATTGACTTTGTGGAAAGTAGGGTCATCGATAATTTGAGCGCCTTTCAACGACGTGCTCGACTACGTGATGAAGTTGAAAATGCTTAGATTATCCGTTCAAGAAATTAGTTCTAAAATAGCATCCGAAATCCCTTTTGAGGCGGTTTCGGAAGACTATTCATTCACTATCAAAATAGAAAGTTATGCCCCATATATCTGCGGGGCTGTTCATGATGGTCATCAATTCCGGAAATCCCTTTGGGATAACTGCCTACATACCGAATATGAACGTTGGTATGAAGAGGATCCCTGTACCAAAGAAATGGTGCAATCGCACCCGATTGTGATTGCAGGTTGTGACAGCCGCTTTGAATATGATTTAAACCGTGCTCCGGAAACCGCGATTTATACTGACGCTTGGGGGAAACAACTTTGGAGAAACCCTTTACCCGCCTTAGAAAAAGAAATAAGCCTTAAAAAACATGACAATTTTTATGAGGTCTTACATGCGCTCGTTGAAAAAATTGAATCCCTATATGGAAAGGCATTGGTTTTTGATATGCATAGCTACAATTGGAAGCGATGGGAAAGGCCAGTACCCACATGGAATTTAGGCACGGCGAACATCAACAATAAGAGATTTGGAGATTTGGCCGCGTCCTGGAGTCATCAATTAGGTTCTTTGAACTTGCCAAATGGTATTGAATCTACTTCCAAAATCAATGACACCTTTCAAGGCAATGTTTATTTTCTAAAGTACATTACCCAGAATTTCAAGAATACCTTGGTCTTGGCAACCGAAATCGCAAAAGTATATTGTGATGAGTATGAAGGCATACTTTATCCAGAAGTAGTGCGTTCTTTGGAAGAACATCTGAAAGAATCGATACCTTTGCAGTTGAAGGAATTTCAAGAAGTAATATGATTCAATCCGAAGAACTTTACGATTTGCAGCATGAGTTTGCCGAACTTTTCGAAATCGATGCCAATCTTGACGGGTTGGTAAAGAAAATCGAGTTGTTGAGTTATGTGAATCCTTTGAATATCGAGAAGGAGAAGCATCAGTTTTTTGCTTCCAAATTTACTCAAGATCCTGTTTTTAGATACCCAAAGTTAAAGTTTAACCCTTATAATCTACATCGTTTGTTCTTTACACAGCGGTTAGAGCGTATCGAAGATGAAGATGCGCGAAATATGTATAAGGAGATTATTTACTATTACTCCAATATGGTACAATGCATCGAAACCATAGGGCAAAAGAAAAATTTTCACTACAATTCATTACGAGTTTATGGCTCTCCTACGGAGAAAGATGTTGAGAATGCGCGATTCATCCTCCATTTTGCAGATGAACCGCTCACTGGTGATATGGAGAAGATTTTCACGCCCGAGGAGGCCAAAGATTACTTTGAAAATTTTGCGGAGCAATATGATTTTCCACTGAACATAAAGTTTTCTACACACATCGCGGCGGATGCTATGGTGAGTAATGCCACACAATCCCTGTTAATAAAGAGAAACGCGAAATTCAGCAAAAATCAACTACTGACCTTGGCTAACCATGAAATCGGTGTGCATTTGGTCACTACCTATAATGCGATGCAGCAACCGCTGAAGATTTTTTCAAACGGTTTTCCAAAAAATGTGGAAACGCAAGAGGGATTGGCCGTTTTTAGCGAATACATGAGTGGTGCATTGACTTTAAAACGCCTAAAAGAACTGGCATATCGGGTCTTAGCTTCCGATAGCTTAATAAAAGGCTACACTTTTTCTGACACTTTCGATTTAATTCATAATCAAAACAAACTCAATCGCAATGATGCATTTGCTATAACTTTGCGAGCCCATAGGGGAGGCGGTTTTACCAAAGACCGATTGTATTTGAGTGGTCTTCGCAAAATTTACAGACGTTATTTAAATGAAGCGTCAATGGAGCCTTTACTTTCAGGCAAGGTTGCAATTGACTATGAAGCGTCAATAAACCAACTTCGCAAAAAGGGTCTGGTTCGTAAAAATTCGTATACCAATCTTGCATACACACAAAATAGCAACACCAATAAAACTTTAGATTTTATATTGAACAATTTGAGGTAATAATTTGGTGGTCAAAATCGAATAAAAATGAAGATAGCAAAGCGTTTTTCGAAAGTTTTGCTACTATTAACCGCATTTGTTTTCTGCATGTTCTATTTCTTTCAAGAAAAATTGATTTTCTATAGCAGTACGCTTCCTCAAACCCATGAATATCGGTTTAACACGGCTTTCGAGGAAATTTACTTAAGGTCCAATGATGGTGCGGTATTGAACGGATTGCATTTTAAGGCCGCAAACCCGAAAGGGGTAATTCTGTATTGCCATGGAAATGCAGGCGCCTTGAATGTATGGGGCCAGTGGGGTGAACTATTGGCCAACCGCTATTCGTATGACGTTGTCGTTTGGGATTATCGCGGTTATGGCAAAAGCACAGGTAAAAGAAGGCAACAATTGATGTTGGATGATGGTCATTTGTTCTATGAATATTGTAAGAAGCTATTTCCTGAAGACCTTATCACCGTATATGGGCGTTCATTAGGCGGATTTTTTGCGACGCACATTAGTATAAACAATACGCCGAACCGAATGATTTTAGAATCGACACCGGTTAGTATCTTGGAAGTGGCCCAAAAAGCATATCCCTTTATTCCGGCAAAATGGCTATTGAAATTTCGATTTCAGAACCATGAGAATATAAAGGAGATTGCCATTCCGACCTATTTAATCCATGGTACGGAAGACGATTTGATTCCTTTTGAACATGGGCAACGATTATTCGCACTTTCCGGTGCAGGAACAAAAGATTTTTTTCCCGTTGAAGGAGGAAATCACAATGACCTTTCGAATTTTGAGGAAGCCTATTTTGAGGCTTTGGACCAAGTATTGAAATAAAAATCCCCTGATTTCACCATTAAGCAGTGATTGCTTATGAAGAAGGTCTAATCACCTTGACTTGAAGTTGGTGCTACTGGGCAATTCAAAGCCCTCAAGGTCAAAGTAGGAAATAGCGGCAAGGAGATGATCGAAAATATCCGCCATGATATATTCATAGTTTTCCCAGCGCTTATCATTACTAAAGGCATAGACTTCTATAGGAATACCTTGAGCTGTAGGATCTAATTGGCGTACCATGGTGGTCATTTCCTTATTCACTCCCGAATGATTGTGGAGATAAGCGTCGATGTACTTTCTAAAAACACCAATATTAGTAAGATTCCTTCCATTGATCAATAGCGATTTATCGATAGTACGTTCGGTATTGTACTTTTGAATATCCGTACTGCGTTTCTTCAGGTACGCTGAGATCAATTCTATTTTTTGAAGGGATGCTATATCGCTTTTCTCTAGAAAGCGAATGCTTTCTTGTTTGATAAGCAAAGCTCTTTTGATTCGCCTTCCATCTGAATTGGTCATACCGCGCCAGTTCTTGAAAGAATCCGATATCAGGGCATAGGTCGGAATCGTGGTAATGGTCTTATCGAAATTCTGGACTTTCACCGTAGCGAGATTTATTTCTATAACGTCACCATCTGCGCCATATTTGTCAAAAGTGATCCAATCACCGATACGTACCATATCATTGATAGATACCTGAATACTGGCAACAAAGCCCATGATAGTGTCTCTAAACACAAGAATTATAACAGCGGATGCCGTTCCTAAAGCGGTCAGAAATTTCCATAATTCAATTCCTGTGATAATCGAAAAGGCGAAAAACAGTCCGATTGCCCAAGAAAAAATCATGAATACCTGAATATAGCTGTCTATGGGTTTGTCTTTTAGACTCGCTAAAGTTTTGAGGAAGTCTTTGATAGTATAGAGAAGGCTTCGAACAATCCATAGAAAAAGAAAAATACCAAGAACCTCAATGGTTCTTAATGTAAAGATCTCTGCTGCCGGAAAATCGCGAAGTACAAATGGAATGGCTTTGTAAAGGATAACCAAAGGAATAATATGCGCAATATTGCGAGGTGCACGGTTTTTGACCAAAAAATCATCAAAATGGGTTTTGGAGTTTAGCGATAGGCGTGTAAAAAAACCAACCAATACTTTTCTCAGTACAAAATCAATTAAGAACAGAATAGCAAAAAGGCCGATCAAGAGTAGGGCAAGATTGATATAGGAAGCCCAGTCCGGTGAAAGGCCCGAATCAATTAAATAATCATACAATTTGTGCGATAGGTTTTCCATACAGTTGTCAATCTAAAAATTTAGCCTTTAATTCTGGGGTAGGAATCATACAAGCATCCTTTTTGCCGAACCAAGCATAGCGATAGCGCGCTATAAAATCGTATATGATATTTCGTAACCCTCTGGGTATCAAATTCAGTACCTTCGAAATTGTGCGATAGCCTTTCAAATGTCTTCCGACCTGCAAAGCAGCATCCGATTTGATATAATAAGCGACACCAGGTTCAATGACTAGCACAGAATCTATCTTTTTAGTGTCGATATTTCGTTCTGAAATCAGCTGCTTCCCAATGTCACTTTGCAGCGAAGCATAACGAAAACAGTCATTTGTATCCCGTTTGATGACAAACTGTACAAAGCCATTACAAAGATTGCAAACGCCGTCGAAAAGAATGATTTTTTTACCTAAGGCCATATGATGTTCATTTCTGTGAAAGCTGAGTCTTTTGCCGTAAAAATGCTTTTGCAAAAATACGATAGCAACAATTCACAGCATCAATATTATCATTCTTTTTGAGGAAGGTTTTTATATCATTGCCGCCCTGCGACTTCACGCAGGACAAACTCCGTGGGAATCTGTCGAAAATAGCTTGTAGGTTTAGATTCACGCTTCAACTTCGCTCAGGATAATTTCAGGTGTGAAATCATTTTATTCAGCAACTCATTCCAGAATTTGTCGCGTCGTGAAAATGCTCTTCATGAAGGGAATCGTTTAGCCAAAATCGTATACGATAAATGTAATTAGCTGATAATCAAATTAATTAACTTGCTATTTCTTTCGTTCTACCAGCTCCAGTTGGTCAACGCTCACATTGGTCGTAAATATGCCATAATTTACAATTGCCTTCCGTTTTTCGAGCTTATCGATACTGCCAACGGCCTTTCCGTCGGTCATACGAACGCGGTCTCCTAGTTTAAAAACAGGTCGTGGTTCGTTCTGTTCCTTGATGACGGCTTTTTTCTTCGCTACCTTCTTTTTCTCACGGATGACCTTGACTTCTTTTTGCACTTCTTGGGTCACTTGTGCCTTTTTGCTGCGTTCCGCTTTGGCCTGATTGGCGGTCTTCTTTTTACGCTTGCTGTTCTCCGTTTCCACAATACGCAAGAGTTCGGAAACCAAAAGGCGTTTCTTATTGTCTTGAAAATACTTGTCCGCAGCCGTATTTACCTTGTTGCCCAACTGAATCATACGCTGGTCATGGTCATATAGCTCTTGATAATTCTCCAGCTTTGATCTGACCTTGGCATTCAACTTTTCCAAACGAGCGGCTTCCTCTCTTGCCTTGACCTCTTCTTCTTGCAATCTAGAGCCCGTTTTAGCCATTTTGCTGCGTTCTTTCTGCATTTTGGCTATGGTGGCATCAAAACGTACTTTGCCACGCTCTATCTTCTTCTTTGACTTGTTGATGAGCGAGTAGGGGATACCGTTCTTCTGTGCGACTTCAAAAGTAAAGGAGCTGCCTGCCTCTCCCAACACCAATTGAAAGGTAGGTTCCAGGGTTTTGCCATCAAAAAGCATATTGGCGTTCGAAATATGTGGTAATTCATTGGCCAGCAGTTTCAAATTGGCATAATGGGTCGTAATCACACCATAGGCACCTCGTTCGTAAAAAACCTCTAGAAAGGTCTCGGCCAAGGCACCACCTAGTTCCGGGTCGCTTCCGGTACCAAATTCATCGATTAAGAATAATGTATGCGCATTACATTTCTTCAAAAAAGAATTCATGTTTTTAAGTCGATAACTATACGTACTTAAATGATTTTCAATAGATTGGTTGTCTCCAATATCTGTTAATATCTTATCGAACAAACATACGGTACTCCGTTCATGAACCGGAATCAACAAGCCGCTTTGTAACATCACCTGCAATAGTCCAATGGTCTTCAACGTAATGCTCTTTCCCCCGGCATTGGGTCCCGAAATAACAATAATCCGATTTTCAGGATGCAATTCAATGGTCTGTGGAAAAGTCTTCTCATTCTTTAAATGGTTGCTTAAATAAAGTAGGGGGTGATAGGCATCCCGTAAGAACATGCGCTTATCCGCATTGATTTTCGGAAGTAGCGAATGGGTATCCGAAGCATATTTTGCCTTTGCCGCAGTGACATCCATCGTTGCCAAAAAATTTTGATATTCATCAAGCATATGACCAAAAGGCCTAATAAAATCGGTCAAAGCATGCAGAATACGCTGTATTTCCTCCGTTTCATCGAACTCCAAGTTATTGAGCTCACGACTATATTTCAAGGTTGCCTCTGGTTCTATATAAACAATGCTTCCTGTCTTGGACGAGCCCATTACCGAACCCTTTACTTTTCTTCGGTACATGGCCTTTACGGCCAAAACGCGTCGATTTTCATATACTGATTCCCGAATATCATCCAAGTAATCGGAACCGTGATAAATAGTCAAGGCCGAGGCGAAACTTTGTCCAATTTTTCCTTTGACGCGATTGATTTCCCTTCGAATGGAAAATAGCTTGTCCGAAGCCTTATCCTTTACTTCTCCAAAGCGATCAATAACACTATCGATTTCTTTGGGAATCTCGATATTTGATTCAATTTCTTCGGAGGCAGTGAATAAAAGCGGGTAGTATTCCTTGAATTTTTTAAAGAACTTTTTATGCGTGGCAATCGTATTGCATATAACCGCTATCCTACGAAAACTATCGATTTCCAGTGTGGTGTTCTCGATCTTCAACAGCTTGATTGCGTTGTCGATACGATCGAAGCCGTGATTGGGAATACGGTTCTCACTGACCATGGAGGAATGATATTCAGCTGTTTGCCCTAATAGCAAGCGTATGGCCTCCTCCTCCGTCGAAATTTCAATGGCCAAGGCGCGCTCCTTTCCCAATTCGGTAGTACAACGGGCCGAAACCTGTTGCAAAACGGTAGGGAACTCCAAATCCTCGAGTGCTTTTTTAAGGGTTTTATCCATGGTTGACTCAAACAATGGCAAAGGTATGGATTAGGGCTGAGATGAAAACAAGGCTTGATGCTGATTTAATCCGGGAGACGAAATGGTATTAGGCAAGTACTTTTAGAATTCAGTATTTCAACAGATTAGGCAATAATATAGACGATTTACTGTTCTCTATAAACTAAAAACCAAAAGACATCCGTTCGTCTTTATTTTAATGAATCAATTCATGAAAAACCAAATCAAAACCCTAGCCTGTCTTGCCATTGTAGCATTGATTACTAGCTGTGGATCAACCAATAGATTGACCATGGGGGTCACCGAACCGGCTATCGTGCATCTCCCTTCGGATGTGAAGCGTGTTGGTATTATCAATAGAAGTTTACCTTCCAAAGGAAACAATGCGCTTGATAAGATTGATAAAATTCTATCTGCTGAAGGTTTAAACCTCGATAAAAAAGGGGCCGAGGCCGCAATTTCATCACTTTCATCCGAACTATCGGTGATAAAGAATTTCGAAGAAATAAAAATACTCAAAGACATTGAAGAGGTCAAAAAGGGATTGGCCGTATTACCTGCAACATTGTCTTGGGACCTTGTGGAGCGTTTGTGCGAAGAAAACGAAGTAGATGTCATATTCTCATTGGCTTTTTATGACACGGATACGAAGGCTGATTACAAAATCATTACCATGAAACTTCCCAATAGCTTTGGAATTGATGTTGATGTGCCCGCACAGGAAGTTACTTTGGCTACCAATGTGGTCAGTGGATGGCGTATTTACGACCCACAGATAAAGGAAGTTGTTGATGAGCGCTTATTCAATAAGAATATGACTTTTAGGGGTAAAGGAATCAATCCCATGAAAGCCATTGAAGCTGTTGCCGGACGAAATGAAACTGTTCAGGAATATAGTAGAAACGTTGGCATTGCTTATGCCAAGCGATTAATTCCTAGAACCAGACGTATTGCGAGGGATTATTTTGTTCGAGGTACGGATAACTTCAAAATTGCGCAGCGCCGAGCCCAAGCAGGTGATTGGGATGGTGCGGCAGAACTTTGGAAACAAGAATTGACCAATCCAGATGAGAAGATTGCGGGAAGAGCCCATTACAATATGGCCATAAGTAACGAAATCAATGGTGATTTAGACAAGGCCGTACAGTTTGCATCAAAGTCTTACACCGATTACAGGACCAATATCGCTTTGGATTATGTAAACGTGCTAAAATATAGGCTACGACAGAATCGCGTGTTGGATCAGCAATTGTCGCGCTAATCCAGTTATAATGTCCATCTAAATGATTTTGCTGATGAAGTGTATGTCAAAACTATCAATTATAATCCTTTTGCTACTCATGGCAAGTTGCGGATCAACTCGGCAAGTAGCTATTAAGGCCATGGAGCCGGCCCAAGTGGATTTGTCTCATAAGATTGTAAGGGTGGGTGTACTCAATACAGTTGAGCATCTCGAAAAACCTGATTTAGGCGACGGAATTAATCGTTTGGTAGCTATTGAAGATCAATGGCTCAACTCGAAAGGTCAAGATGCGGCTGTGCTTGCTCTAATAGAAGAATTAAGAAAGGATTCCCGTTTTGAAGTGGAAGCGTTGGACGCCTCTGAAGGTAGCCTTGAAAGCTCTGACCATGATTCTGCTGACATCTCATGGAGTAAGATTAAATCAATCTGTGAAAAGCACAATATCGATGCACTGTTTTCTTTAACACATTTTGATGCAGAAACTCAGGTTTCGTTTAGAAAAACCAAAATGGAGCAACTCAATATGATGCGCGAGAAAGAAAGCATATCCGCTCAAGAAATAACACTTGAGACCCTAATTGAGAACGGATGGAGAATTTACGACCCATTTCTTGAAAAAATTGTGGATGAGTACACTTATAATCAACAGATTATTTCAAAGGCCAAAGGAGTTGACCCAGTTTCAGCGCTTCGAGCAATAGGCAGCCGAAAAGACAGTATCTTATCAAAAGGAAAAATTACGGGTAATTCATATGGTGAACGACTAAAACCCAATGAACGGAAAATATTCCGGAAATATTTTGTTAAAGGAACTGAAAAGCTCGTACAAGCTGGCGAAAGCATGGCTTCCGGGGATTTGCACGCTGCTATCGAATTATGGACAGAAGAAGTGGGCAATTCCAAGACAAAAATCAAAGGGAGGGCATGTTACAATTTGGCCGTTGGAATGGAACTTGGAGGTGACTTGGAGCGAGCCCTAGAATGGGCCACCATGGCGAACGAGAACTTAAATGATAAAATTTCCCAGAGGTATTTAACGGAATTGGAAAGCCGTATAAGTCAACAGGTGATAGTGGAGGCGCAGTTGGCGCAACTATATTTTGATGACTAAATTCGTATTCTTTTATTTCTAGTTTCTGACCATCTCTTATAAATCTTGTATTTTTGGAACAAAAGAGCCATTTTGTCCATGAACCTGATGATTCACGCTACTTGGAGGGAAAAACTATCCGAAGAATTTCAGAAACCGTATTTTGAAAAGCTCACCAAATTTGTTAAGCAAGAGTATGGGAAGAATATATGCTACCCGAAGGAAAAGGACATTTTCGCTGCCTTTGACCATAGTCCCTTTGACGAAACCAAAGTAGTTATTATAGGGCAAGATCCTTACCACGGACAAGGTCAGGCCAACGGACTCTGCTTTTCGGTAAGTGACGGTATTGCACATCCACCCTCATTGGTTAATATTTTTAAGGAAATCGAGACCGATTTGGGGGTGACCTACCCTAAAAGCGGAAATCTTGAGCGCTGGGCCGAACAAGGGGTGCTACTCCTAAACGCTACATTGACCGTTCGAGCTCATGAAGCCGGTAGCCATCAGAATATGGGCTGGGAACAGTTTACTGATGCAGTGATTAGAAAATTATCGGACGAAAAGAATCATCTGATTTTTTTACTTTGGGGTGGTTTTGCAAAAAAAAAGGCAAGGCTAATAGACCATTCCAAACATCACATTTTGACTAGTGGGCATCCTTCTCCGTTAAGTGCAAATCGCGGATATTGGTTTGGCAATGAGCACTTTAGACAAACTAATGATATTCTAAGACGCACGGTCAACTATTCCATTAATTGGTGAACATTGCGGCTCATTATTTCTTTATCCGACGAGAAAAATGTACCATTTGAATCTCATTTGATTCCAATTATACAATAAATGTTTTTTTATTTTAAATAGAGAAGGAAAATTACTACTTTTATTATCACCATACCAAAATAGCATGAGTTCTCCTACAGTAAAGAACATTTTGTTGATAGATGATGATGAAATCAGCAATTTATTTAATAGAATTTTCATCAACAAACTCGATTTAGATATTGAAGTAGACGTAGCCCTAAATGGCGCTGAAGCTTTGGAAATATTAAAAGAAAGAGTCGCAAATGGCGATACCCTTAATCCGGAGCCATGCCTTCTTCTATTGGATATCCGAATGCCAATAATGGACGGATGGGAATTTCTTGAGGCCTATGATAATGAATTGAATGAGGAAATCAAGAGTCAGATCGTTATTGCCATGTTGACTACAAGTGAAGATGAAGGTGATATGATAAGAGCGAGTAATAATCCACATATCAAAGACATAATAAAAAAACCACTCTCCGAGAACAAATTCAACGCCTTGATCAAAAAATTTTAAAAAGGGCAAAAACGATTTGACCCTTTAATGTAGCAATTTATCAGCGCTCATAATAGTATCGATGAGCCGTAGTTCTTCTAGGGTGTCACATACTTTTTTTACCGTTTCCGCTTCCATCTGTTTTTGACTCCAACGTGTTTTGGAAAGCCATTCTTGAATATCCTCTAATTTTTGACCATAGCGATTCGAAAGTGTTCGATCAATACTGGGTATACTTCTAAACTCAGCTGTATAACCATTGATAATTTCTAAAATATGCTTCAGTATACTTGCGTTATCAGTAATAAAAGCGGTGGTAGCTGCAATTACGAAGCAGGGCCATGGTGTAGGGCAATCGCCTAATCTTCGGAATGTCTCATTATCTACCAAGGGTTTGGTAGTAAAGTGTTCCCACATAAAATAATCCGCAACACCATTTGAAAGAGCTTCCACTGCCCCTTCCAAGTTATGTATCACTTCAAACTTGAGTGTTCGAGTATCCCATCCTTGGTTTTGGGCATTGACATAAGCCATCAGATGACTTCCGCTTCCGAAGCGGCTAATAGCTGTCTTTGCACTTTTAAGTTCGGAAATAGCACTAAACCGACTATTATAACCGACGTGAATCCCCCAAAGTAAGGGACTAGCAATATACTCCTGCACAATTTTCGCAGCATTTCCTTCGGTAATACTTTTTACAATACCCTCCGTTAGAATAATAGCCAGATCTGTTTGACCATTTTTCAGCATGTCGCTCATTCTACCTGTACCCTCTGGAATATCGGTCCAAGTGAGTTCAATTCCTCGTTCTTCAAATGCCCCTTCTTCTATGGCCATATGCCATGGAAGATTAAAATGCTCTGGCACTCCAATTATTTTGACACTTTTCATGAAGTCAGTTTCTCTAAGGTGTACTTGATTAATTTGTCTATGGATTCCTTCGGGTTTTCAGAAAATGCTTCTGTCACTCTGTTGGCCAGAATACAATTCATTGAAACCGCTCGGTGCCCCATCAATTTAGCCAAGCCATAAATGCCTGAAGTCTCCATTTCGAGGTTGGTTATTTTCATCTCCTTATGACGGAAAGACGAGAGTTTTGACATAAAGTCATTTGCTTCTAATGGGGCTCTAAGTTTTCTGCCCTGTGGCCCGTAAAAACCGGTTTTTGTTGCTGTGAATCCATATCGTATACGATTTGAGCTTAATTTTCGAGCTAATAGTTCGTCACTTTTTACCACATATGGAAGCGATTTTCGAGCAGGCCATTTTGCATATGCTACAAACTCCTTCGCAATAGCTACATGTTGTATGTCTTCGCTGTCATAGAAGTGTAAAAGGGAATCAAAACCTATGGCATATTCACTGAGTAAAAAAGAGTCAATAGGAATGTCAGGTTGAATAGCTCCAGAAGTCCCAATTCGGATAAATTCAAGCTGGGTAATTTCCTTTTTGACCCTTCTGGTATTGAAATCTATATTCGCTAAAGCGTCTAACTCGTTAATAACAATGTCGATATTATCAGTTCCGATTCCTGTAGAAATGACGCTCAAACGTTTCCCATTCAAGGTTCCGGTATGCGTAATGAATTCTCGTTTCCCTTTCTTAAGTTCAATGGAATCAAAGTACTTAGAGACTATGGAAACCCGGTCAGGGTCACCAACAACTATAATGGTCGTAGCGATATCATCAGGATGCAGATTAAGATG
>JARFRH010000337.1 GCA_029287355.1 Maribacter sp.
TGATTTTTTCAAGGATGGGTTTTGTTTTTTAGCGAGACCATGCTTAGAAGAGGCATATCGCAGTTCCAAATATAAAGCCGAACTAACCCCGCCAGAGCGCGGGGTCTCTATCACGAGGAAAGCTGGGTTTTGTTTGGTTAGGTTTCAGTTTGTTCTAACAAACGCCGTTTTAGCTGCTAAATCGAACGAACCGAACTATAGGTCAGACCTATATTCCGCGTTGTATTGATTTTGAATTCTATTCCTGAGTTTGTGCCTTAACTTTTTAGCCCTATGACTACTCTTTTCCTATCTTTGACAAAATTGCCTACATGAACAACATTTTGGTCACTAAAGGGGTCTCCAAGAACTTTGGTAATCATACCGCACTCAATAATGTATCCCTAGAAATTCCGAAAAATAGTATTTACGGTCTCTTGGGTCCCAATGGTGCCGGAAAGACTACATTAATTCGGATCATCAATCAGATTACTTATCCTGATCAAGGTGAAGTTTTTTTTGATGGTGAACCCTTGAAACCGCATCACATTTCCATGATTGGTTATCTACCTGAGGAAAGAGGCCTTTATAAAAGCATGAAAGTTGGTGAGCAGGCCTTATACTTGGCCCAGCTAAAGGGGTTGAGTAAATCTGAAGCAAAAAAGAAATTGAAATATTGGTTTGAACGATTGGATATCGGTGATTGGTGGAATAAAAAAATTCAGGAGCTTTCAAAAGGGATGGCCCAAAAGATACAATTTATTGTGACCGTATTACATGAACCCAAACTCTTGATTTTTGATGAGCCTTTTAGTGGGTTTGACCCCATTAACGCAAATGCCATCAAGGATGAGATTCTTCATTTGAGAGATAAAGGGGCCTCTATTATTTTTTCCACGCATCGTATGGAGTCTGTTGAAGAATTGTGTGAGTATATCGCCTTATTGCATCAGTCGGAAAAAATATTGGATGGCCGTTTATCTGACATTAAAAGGGCGTATAAGAACAATATTTTCGATGTAGGACTTGAAACCCAGAACGGAGATGCGCTATTGAAAGAGCTTTCCGAGAAGTTTGAAATAACATCTTCGGCTTACGATTCATTGTTAAAACAATTGGATGTTACATTGCAATTGCCAACGAATGAATCGGCACATCTTTTGGCGTATCTCTCAAGTAAAGCGAACATTAATAATTTTGTTGAGACAGTTCCCTCTGCCAATGAAATATTCATACAAACCGTTCAAAACAAGAATGGTCGTGAATAAACTCCCATTAATCATTAGACGTGAATATTTGGCGAAGGTGCGCAATAAATCCTTCGTGATCATGACTTTTTTGAGTCCTATTTTGATGGTCGCGATGGTTGTTCTTATTGCCTATTTAACCAAGTTAAACGATAACGAAAAAAGAGTCATTGCCATTTTCAATGAAAGTGATTATTTCTCTAACGAGTTTTTGACTACAGAGGGCACATCCTACGTGAATTTTACCGATATCGATTTGCAAGCTGCTAAAGACTCAACATCCAATTTGGGTTATTACGGATTACTACATATTCCTAAAGCTAAAGATTTGGAACAGGTCGCCGAGCAATCTTATTTCTATTCAAAAGACGCCCCGAGTACGGCTGTACTTACGAATCTCGAGTCTATTTTTGAAGAACGTCTGCGTCAAAGAAGATTGGTTGAGTTGGGGGTTTCAACGGAAGATTTTGCCGCTATGGGTAACCGATTTGAAATCAACATATCGACTTTTACAGGCGAGCAGAATTTGAAGGGTATTAATGAAATCAAAGCGATTATCGGTGGGGCATTTGGTTATTTAATCATGATGTTCATTATTATCTACGGCGGATTTGTAATGAGAAGTGTCATTGAGGAAAAAACCAGCCGTATCATCGAAGTTATCATCTCGTCGGTAAAACCCTTTCAGTTGATGATGGGTAAAATAATAGGCACTGCTTTGGCAGGAGTGACTCAGTTTGCTATTTGGGTAATATCCGCGGGCATATTATTCGTCGTGGCTTTTGCCATTTTTGATATTAACCCAACTGCGTTAAATAATAGTTCGGACTTGGCCTCAACGATGGGTGCGGATATGACCCCTAACTTGCCCAGTGATACTAAAATGGCTGAAGAGTATTTAAGAGAACTGTTTAAACTACCACTGACTTTGTTGCTCATTTCTTTTGTGATTTATTTTATTTTGGGTTATCTCATTTATAGTTCTATTTATGCGGCAATAGGTGCTGCTGTCGACAATGAAACAGATACCCAACAGTTTATATTTCCGATTATAATGCCACTAATGCTTGCGATTTATGTTGGCTTCTTCTCGGTGTTCAGCAATCCGCATGGGCCTATTGCCGTTGGGTTTTCTTTATTTCCACTTACATCGCCTATCGTAATGTTGATGCGATTACCAGGAGGTATTGGAGAAGGTGGTGTGCCGATATGGCAATTTATAACCTCTATTTTAGTACTTATAGCAACTTTTATTGCTATTGTTTGGCTGGCCGCCAAAATTTATCGAGTGGGTATTTTAATGTACGGTAAAAAACCAACTTATAGGGAGCTTTTTAAATGGTTACGTTATTAATATGGAAAGACTAGAATCAATTTTTAAGTCTATAAAAGATTTTCTAGGATGGAAAATTTATGACAGTGAGACCATTCACCTCACTGTGGGTACTTTTTTGACGATTATCATAGCTATAATAGTTGTGACATACTTGCTGCGATTAATTAATAAGTTGGTCAGCAGAAAATTACCGGAAGAAGATAAAAATAAGTTTGAAAGCATTTTCGGCTTTATCAAGTACCTGTTCTACATTTTGGTCGTAATAACCATTCTGCATTCGTCAGGTATTAATTTAACTGTACTGTTAACAGCTTCCGCAGCGTTATTTGTTGGTCTAGGTTTTGCTTTGCAATACCTTTTTCAAGATATCATCTCCGGAATCTTGATTATTCTGGATCAATCATTGCACGTGGGCGATATTATTGAAGTTGAAGAAAAAGTAGGCCGTGTTTTTGAAATACGACTACGCACAACCAGGGCCTTGACGCGCGATGATAAGGTCATAGTTATACCCAACCACAAGTTTTTGACCGATAGTATATACAACTATACTCAGAATCACAAAACTACAAGAGAAGCGGTAAGAGTTGGTGTTGCTTATGGTAGTGATGTTCAGTTGGTGACTATCTTACTTCTCGAGGCAGTGGCTGAACAGCGAAATATTCTAAAAAGCCCGAAACCTTTTGTATTATTTGAAGATTTCGGTGATTCCGCATTGTTATTCTCAGTCAGTTTTTATATCACAGATAGCTTTGGTGATCCCCAAATAAAAAGTAATGTTCGCTATGCCATCGATACTAAATTTCGAAAAAACAACGTTAGTATTCCGTTCCCTCAGCGTGACGTTCACTTGTATCAAGCTTCGTCAACCAAGCTGGATTGATATAAACTCAACAAGGTAAAATCCTTATGAAAGAGCACTTTTTTGGTTGTTTGTTTTTTTTAGGAATTTTTCTTGTCAACGCCCAAACTCCCGACTTATTAAGACTTGAATATACGGTAATTCCAGAAAACGATTCGGGAATACAAACATCTCGATTCAGGGCAGTTTTGAACGCCCCCATAAAATTAAGCGACAAAAATAATTATCTCGTAATAGGCGCAGAATACAATAGGTATCATTTCGATATTCGTCAACCACTGCCTTTTGATTACAGCACGCTGGAAAGGCTTCATATCATTGATTTGAATTTGGGTTATACTTTCCAATGGTCGGAAGATTGGCGGTTCATAGGGGCCATTACGCCAAGACTCGCTTCAAATTTTGAATTGGGTGTAGAGAATAATGATTTTAGGTTGAATGCATCTGTCGCTTTTATGATTGAAAGAAAAGATATTGAAAAGCCCTATCGTTTTGTTATTGGCCTATCATACAACAGTGCTACGGGCCTACCTTTTCCTTTGCCGCTAATAAATTATTACAAAAGATTTCACTCAAATTGGTCTTATTCCGTGGGCGTTCCCCGGTGGGATATTAAATATCATAGCAGCAATAGCAAACATGTAACACAAGTGGCATTGTTTTTGGATGGTTACTTTGTGAACATTCAAAATGATATTCTATTGCCGAATGATGTTGTTGGAACGGCAATTTCACTCTCAGCCTTAGTTAGCGCAGTAGGTTATCAATATAAGTTCACGAAAGAAATATCCGTATATGGTCTTGTCGGTTACTCATTAGCGCAAGAAGGACTCATTAGGGATGGTAATAGAAATAGGGCATTTATCTTGAATAACGAGGGAAATCTATATCTTAGAACAGGGTTTAAAATAGGAATTTTTTAATAAAGATTCTTGCCGGAGTTTATTCCGAGTTAACCTGCCCGATGGCAGGCAGGTAGGAAGGGCGAGAATGAAAGCAAATTATTGAACATGTCAAAAATATTGGTGGTTGAGGATGAAGCTGCAATTCGCAGAGTACTGGTAAAGATACTTTCTGAAGAAAGTGACACCTATCAGGTTGAAGAAGCAGCAGATGGTCTAAAAGGTCTAGAAGCTATCAGGAGTAATGAGTATGACCTCGTATTATGTGATATAAAAATGCCGAAAATGGATGGTGTTGAGGTTTTGGAAGCCGCCAAGAAGATAAAGCCTGAAGTGCCATTTATTATGATATCCGGACATGGAGATCTTGATACGGCGGTGAATACGATGAGGGCAGGTGCCTTTGATTATATTTCAAAACCGCCTGATTTGAACAGACTATTGACAACGGTGCGCAATGCGCTCGACAGAAAGGAATTAGTGGTCGAGAACAAGATCCTGAAGAAAAAAGTAAGCAAGAACTATGAAATGGTCGGTGATAGTAATGCGATTACTGCTATCAAAGATATGATTGAAAAAGTAGCCCCGACTGATGCCCGGGTTTTGATTACGGGATCCAATGGTACCGGTAAAGAATTGGTGGCGCATTGGTTACATGAAAAGAGTCCACGAAGTTCGGCACCATTTATTGAAGTTAATTGTGCTGCCATACCCTCTGAATTAATTGAGAGCGAACTATTTGGACACGTTAAAGGTGCTTTTACGTCCGCCGTGAAAGATAGGGCTGGAAAGTTCGAGGCGGCGAATAAAGGCACTATATTTTTAGACGAAATTGGAGATATGAGTTTGTCTGCGCAGGCCAAAGTTTTACGCGCACTTCAAGAGAGTAAAATTTCTAGAGTGGGTTCCGATAAAGATATTAAGGTCGATGTACGAGTGATCGCGGCAACCAATAAAAATCTACAAAAGGAAATTGAGAATGGTAAATTTCGTGAGGATCTATATCACAGACTTGCGGTTATTTTGATAAAGGTACCAGCTTTGAACGATCGGCGAGAAGACATTCCGAAGTTGATTGCCCATTTCTCTTCAAAAATCATAAATGAACAGGGCATGACCCCTAAAATCTTTTCAGATAAAGCAGTGAAGCTTTTAAAAGCTTATGATTGGACCGGAAACATACGAGAATTAAGAAATGTAGTTGAGCGCTTGATTATTCTCGGTGGCTCAGAAGTTACCGAGGAAGATGTAAAGTTATTTGCTAGCAAGTAAAGAGAGGTATGAAGATTAAGAAATGCGATGCTAGATTCTATTTCGATAAGGATGACTCGCAGTCTCCTAATTTTCGCAGCGCATCTACTGTGATTTCCTGTGTTTTGAGATTGTAATATTTTTTGCCCTCTGTCAAATCAGGCTTCAAAAGTTCAAGTTCGCAAATTTGGAAAATCCGTTCGGCGAAAGCTCTAGCATCTTTACAATTCACCGAATCCACTACTTTCTGCAATGATGCTTCGTACGGAATCAATGAATCATCGATCATCACGTGCAATGCTTCGTTGCCCAAATGGAACCCTGGCAAATCGATTTTTTCTCGATTCTCTAGATTATTCATGGCTAAGTCTTTATTGATTCCTAAATTTCCATGTAAATGGTGCCTTTCAATCGCCTCTAAGCTGGCCACGGTTTTATTGTAGGCCTCCGTCAATAATACTTTGGCTCCTTGAATGGAAGTCGCCTTAGTTGCCTTTTTCAAATGGTACTTACTTTCCTCAATGTTGATTACTGCTTGTTCACAACCACATTCATTAAGCTGTCCCCTTAATTTGTAAATGGCGTTTATCGCTTTGTAAGTGAGAAATTTAGCCTTATTGAGGTCATTGTCCTCGAGGGCCAATTGGGTCTGTGTTTTCACATATCCTATATTCGAACCTGCATACTCACAAGCTACACTGATTTTAAAGGAAGAAAGTAAGCCGATGGCCAATATCGATAACACAAAGTAAAGTGTTTTCATAGCGTAGGTTTTTAGGGCGTAATTTTGGGATCATTACTAAAGTAAAATTACCTAATTACGGGCTTTGCTACCTAGCTTTTTCGATGTAACACCCTGTCTTTTAGGTATTTTGGATAAACTGGACCTAACAAGAGTTGAACGGTCATTTTTTTTAACATAAACTGCATTTCACCGATAAAATATTTTATATTCAGCTTATGGATAAAGTAGATTTGAATCAATATAAGGTCGAAAAAAAGATAAAACTGTCAGATTACAAGACAGTTACTAGTTTAAACGCCACTGATAAAGAGCTAAAGAAGGGCTTGGAAGGAATTCGAGAAGAGCTTGGTGAATTCCAAGATACCCTTTATGCACATAATAAATACAGCGTACTTATTTGTATTCAAGGCATGGATACTGCCGGAAAGGATAGTCTGATCAGGGAGGTTTTTAAAGATTTCAATGCCCGAGGTGTTGTTGTGCATAGTTTCAAAGTGCCTACGGAACTTGAATTAGGCCATGATTACATATGGCGTCATTATATAGCGTTACCAGCAAAAGGTAAATTCGGGGTTTTCAATCGCACGCATTATGAAAATGTTTTAGTAACAAGAGTGCATCCGGAGTATATTTTGGGAGAACGAATTCCTGGTATTCATCAGGTTAGCGATATTGACCAAGAATTCTGGGATAAGCGCTTCGAACAGATCAATAATTTTGAACGTCACATTGCTGAAAACGGTACCATCATTTTCAAGTTTTTCCTTCACTTATCCAAAGAAGAACAGCGCCTACGATTGTTGAGGCGATTGGCATTAAAGCGAAAAAATTGGAAATTTTCCCCTGGTGATTTGAAAGAGAGAGCACTATGGAATGAATATCAAAAGTGTTATGAAGATGCCATCAATGAAACCTCTAAACCACACGCATCCTGGTATGTTATTCCAGCAGATAATAAGGAGGCAACACGCGTTATTGTGGCTTCTGTTTTATTGGAAGAGTTAAAAAAATATGAAGATATCAAAGAACCGGAGCTTGCAGATAAAATAAAGGCTAATTTAGAAGTCTATAAAAATCAGTTGGAAAGCGAGAAAGAATGAATAAATTATACATAGTACTACTTTTTATTACGTTTCAGACGGTTGCTCAAACCGATGATGAGAACCGGATGCGCACAATTTACGATGCGGCACTAGTTGATGGCAAGGCCTATAATTGGCTCAACTATCTATCCAATCAAATAGGAGGTAGGTTATCCGGTTCGGTACAGGCACAGCAGGCCGTAGACTATACAAAAGCCCAGATGGATTCCTTAGGTTTGGATCGGGTCTGGTTGCAACCTGTAATTGTGCCCAAATGGGTGCGGGGTACACCTGAGTTTGCTTACATAGAGACCTCACCTGGCGTCACCAGTAATGTGCCCATTTGCGCCTTAGGAGGTTCGGTTGCCACTGGTGGTAGGGGTATCAAGGCCCAGGTTATCGAAGTAAGCGGAATAGAAGAATTAAAGAGCTTGGGCAAAGAAAAGATATCTGGTAAAATCGTCTTTTTTAATCGTCCGATGAATGCTTCCCTTATCGATACGTTTGACGCGTATTCCGGATGTGTGGATCAGCGTTATTCAGGCGCAGCTGAAGCCGCTAAATATGAAGCATTGGGTGTAATAGTGCGATCTATGAATTTGCGACAAGATGATTATCCCCACACCGGTGCTATGAGCTATGGTGATATTCCAGTAGAAGACCGTCTTCCTGCAGCAGCCATAAGTACGAACGGAGCTGATTTTCTAAGTACAACCCTTAAATTGAATCCGGATTTGAATTTCTTTTTCAAATTGAACTGTAAACAATTGGAAGATGTGGAATCTTTCAATGTTATCGGGGAGATTAAAGGAAGTACAAATCCTGAGGAAATCATGGTAGTAGGAGGGCATTTAGATTCTTGGGACTTGGGTGATGGCTCCCATGACGATGGTGCAGGTTGTGTGCAGAGTATGGAAGTGTTGCGACTCCTTAAAGTGTCCGGATACAAACCAAAACGAACCATTCGTGCGGTACTTTTTATGAACGAAGAGAACGGATTAAGAGGGGGAAATAAGTATGCTGAAATAGCTGAAAGCAAAAACGAAAACCATGTGTTTGCCTTAGAGAGTGATTCAGGAGGATTTACGCCCAGAGGTTTTTCTTTTGATTGTTCTGATCAAAATTTAAAACAAGCACAAGGATGGGCTAGATTGTTCGAGCCCTATTACGTGCATCTCTTTGTCAAAGGATATGCCGGGGCTGATATAGGCCCTTTGAAAAATGACAAAATGGTCATGGCGGGTTTACAACCAGACTCGCAACGGTATTTCGATCATCATCATGCAGAGAACGATACTTTTGAACATGTGAATCGAAGAGAACTGGAACTGGGTGCCGCTTCTATGGCAAGTTTGGTGTACTTGTTTGATAAGTATGGCGTTATTGATTCGAACTAGCATTAAAACAGTGTCGCTTTTAGAAGTATATAAGCCTTCATTAATCAGATCATATTGTTCGCAAGAATACAAAAACTACCTCTTGCCATTCCACAGAATTAGACTAAAACATCAAAAATTTTCAGGAACATTTGCGTAACCGAATGATTAGATTTGGTTTTGTAACCAAATAGTTACTTAAAATGATGAGAAGAGATGTTTTTCAAGCAATTGCCGACCCCATAAGACGTGACATTATTGAACTCTTGGCGGCGGAAACACTCACTATCAATTCAATAGCCGAAAAATTTGAAATCAGCCGACCTGCAATTTCCAAACACCTAAAGATTTTAAAAGAATGTGAAATTATCGACTATAAAAAAAGGGCAGAGAACGATTTTGTGTTATTCGTCCGAAAAATTTAATGCCGGCCTTTTTGTGGATTGAGCAATACCATGTGTTGTGGCAGGATAAATTGGATTCTTTTGATAGCTATTTGACCAAATTACAATCTAAAACCAATGGAAATGAATGAACCTGACAAAAAGAAAAACCGTCCATAACCATTATTCGGACCGTCAACGCACCATTAAGTTTAGTTTGGGAAGCTTGGACACAATCTGAACATATTGCTGAATGGTGGAGCCCGAAAGGAATTAAAACAAAAGTAGTAGAACACGATTTTAAAGTGGATGGAAAATGGAAATATAGCTTGCCAATGCCAAATGGTCAAGAATTTATTGCGGAAGGCGAATACACAGATATAGTCGAATTTGAAAAAATCGTTTCGACGGCAAACTTTAAGCTCATGACAGAAGGAGTTGAAATTCAATCCTTATACAAAGCAAATGGCAACAAAACCGATTTTACTTTTAATATAGTTCACCCAACGGAGGAATATAAAATTCAACAAGAAAAAATGGGAATAATGAATGGTTGGGGTTCTGTTTTTGACAGACTTGGGGAACTTCTAAAAAACATGTAATCAATTAATTTCACAAATATGAAAACAATGACTTGTTAACAATTGGGCAGACCTTGCGAAATGGAATTTTACGCCAATACATTTGAAGAAATGGTGAAAAAAGTAAAAACCACGGAATGGAAATGTATCAAAAGGGAGACGAAGAACATATTAAGGTACTGTACAAAATTAAAGAAAACATGAAATCGCAGTCGCCCGAGAAAATGAAAGAATGGTTTGAAAACAAAAGAAAAGAGTTTGACATTCAACCATCGAAGTAGTACTGCCGCTAGTCTCAGTATTTGACCAGTACCGACCCTGTTGAACAGAACCCCTTCACACATCACGCCCCAACTCCAAATGATCTTGGTCTAACTACAACGAAATACACACTAGTAAACTAAAATCCCTACCTTTGCCGCTCATTAAAAAAGAGTAAAATGCAAGACGGAATCTACGCAAAATTCAATACCTCAAAAGGAGGAATACTAGTTAAACTAGCGCACGACAAAACACCGGGAACGGTCGGTAACTTTATAGCCTTAGCAGAAGGTAAAATGACCAATACCGCCAAAGCGGAAGGAGAACCTTACTACAATGGTCTTAAATTTCACCGCGTCATACCTGATTTCATGATTCAAGGTGGATGTCCCCTAGGAACAGGAACAGGGGATGCCGGATACAAATTCGATGATGAATTTCATTCGGAGCTGACACATTCAGGCCCTGGTGTATTGTCAATGGCCAATGCTGGTCCGGGTACCAACGGAAGTCAATTTTTCATTACTCATATTGCCACCCCATGGTTAGATAACAAACATACAGTTTTTGGTCACGTGACCGAGGGGCAAGATATCGTTGATGCTATAGCACAAGGTGATAGCCTTGAAAGTCTTGAGATTGTTAGAGTTGGAGATGAAGCGGAAAAATGGGACGCACTTCAGGCATTTGAATCGTTCAAGAATTCCGCTGAAGCAAGATTAGAAGAAGAAAAAGCAAAACAAGCAGCTGAACTTGATAAAGTAGGTGCTGGTTTCGATTCAACGGCCTCTGGTTTGCGCTATAAAATCATTCAAAAAGGCGACGGAGACAAGGCGGAAGCTGGTAAAAACGTATCCGTGCACTATGAAGGTTCTTTATTGAGCGGGCAAGTATTTGACTCTTCGTACAAACGAAATGAACCTATTGGGTTTCAATTGGGTGTCGGTCAAGTCATCAAAGGATGGGACGAAGGGATTTCATTATTACAAGTCGGGGATAAAGCACGTTTCGTGATACCTGCTGATTTGGGTTATGGAAGTGCTGGAGCCGGTGGGGTAATTCCTCCAAACGCCACTTTGATTTTTGATGTGGAATTGATGAAAGTAGGATAGAAGTATTATCTAAAAAAAAAATTACAAAAAAACTCCTTCACAGGTTATAAGTGAAGGAGTTCTTTTATGCTTCATCCGTATTGAGGAGCAGCAATAGGATATTTATGATAATCAGTGCCAGTAAAATTGTGAAAAATAGATACACGGTCAGAGTTGTTTTCGTGGCCATAATGCCTACATATTGAAAACAGCTGACAGTTTAAAAACCCTACTTCTTTGGGTTTTCCACTTCCATAGCACTAAATTTCAAGAATGCGATATTTAGAACAATCAAAACAGCGAGTACACTAAAAAAAGTAATCATACGCGATAAGATTTTAATTAACGGGGGTGAAGGCTATCCATTAATTAACGCATTAAATGGTGAAAAGGTATATTTATGTTCTTTAATAAAGCCAAAAGCTAAGTTTCCGGAAGGTTAATCAACAAATGTTGAAAGATTTGAGTATGGCTTTGGAAGTGATCAATGTTGTTTTTAGCAGTGGTTATCAATATGATTTCATTTCATTTTAAAATGGAAAAGCAGATTGTCTTATGGCCTTAAAAAAAGGCAAAAAAAATCCCGATGATTTCATCGGGATTTATACTATAAAAAAGTTTAATACCTTATCTAGTCAACGACCTTCACATTTACGGCGTTCAATCCTTTTTTACCTTGTTGTAGCTCAAATTCTACAACATCACCTTCACGAACCTCGTCGATTAAGCCAGAAATGTGTACAAAATGATCTTCGTTCGAACCATCTTCCGTGATGAAACCATATCCTTTGGAATCATTGAAGAATTTAACTGTTCCTTTACTCATAATACAAAAATTAAAAATTATTAAAGGCCAAATATAGTGTTAAATCTTTAATTCGTTAAATTTTTGTATAATATATTTATGTAACCTCAATTTTTTAGAAGAAAAAATTTAGTGTTTGACCAAAGCTTTAAGCAGTTAAAACTTCTTAGGTGCAACTTGGATTTCAATGCTAGGTTTGATTTATTTAGGGTTACCCTTTTGCCAATTTTCGCATCATGACCCATTGTTTCAACATTTCCCGGGAATCTTGCGCAGGGTAGCCAAGTACTGTTTTGCCTGCTTCGATATCTCCAACAACTCCTGAACCTGCGCCCACTGTAACACCTGAGTGAATTGTCGTATGGTCTTTTATCGACGCGCTACCGCCAATGATGACGCCATCACCTAAGGTTACAGACCCTGCCAAACCGCTATGGCCGGCCATGATACAAGAACGACCCATAATACAATTGTGGGCAATTTGAACTTGATTGTCGATCTTACAATTATCCCCAATAATAGTTGCACTGAATTTACCTCTGTCCACACATGAATTGGCACCTATTTCTACATCGTTCCCAATGATCACTGTTCCTATTTGGGGTATTTTTACTAGCCCCCTACCATCGGGACTTGGCCGATACCCAAAACCGTCTGCTCCAATACTGACATTGTTATGGAAAATGCAATGAGCTCCGATCGTACAGCGTTCACGTATGACCGTTCCCGACCAAGCAACGGAGTTTTTGCCAATAGTTGTTTCATCTAAAATGGTAACGTTTGGGTATAGCACAACACCTTCACCAAGAATTACATTTTTGCCCACATAAGTTCCGGCGCCAATTTTGCAACCAGTTCCTATTTTTGCCGTTTCATGTAGTACTGCTGTTGGGTGAATATCAGTCTCAAAAACCGGCATTTCAGGTTGAAAAAACTCTAGTATTTTGGCCATGGCCAAATCTGCGTTTTTTACTTTGATCAATGCACGATTCTCACCAGGTTCCACATCGAGGTTCTCGTTGATTATGGCTGCAGAAGCCTTTGAATCTGCCCAAAGGGATACATACTTTTTGCTTCCGATGAAAGTAATATGATGTGGTTCGGATTTTTGGAGTTCTTCTGGCCCTTGAATGGTAGTGGTCGTATCTCCAATTAAATCTCCATTTAAAAGATCATTGATTTCCCTAATAGTAAAAGATTTCATAGAAATAAATTAGTGCTTGGTTAGCAGGTCAACCCTTGAGAGGTTTGAGTGTTACAAGATAAGTCTTTTGCGAAATCCGAATACGGTTTTTGTACAATTCTTATTAAAACTTAGAAAAAGATTAGTGTTAGGTGGTAAAGATGCCGAAAGTCGATTTAGTTAAAATTAAAAAGCCTCCTGATATTTTTGCAGGAGACCTTTTATAAATGCGGTTTTTGAGTTTTGTAGAATAGTAAACCTACTTGGTAGGGTCAGGTGTCATTCTTAAGTACGGCTTTATTTCTTCCACTCCTTTGGTGAAAATCTCTTTGGCATCAGCAGTGCTTATTGATGGGCTTACGACTACATCTTGACCATCTTCCCAATTCGCGGGTGTTGCTACTTTGTGATATGCTGTGAGTTGCAACGAATCAATGACTCGCAGTAATTCATGAAAATTACGTCCTGTAGAGGCAGGGTAGGTAAGCGTTAGCTTCACGGTTTTATCCGGAGCAATTATGAAAACAGAACGAACCGTCAAAGTGCTATCGGCATTCGGATGAATCATATCATACAAATCAGAAACCTTACGGTCTTCATCTGCAATAATCGGAAAATTAACTTCGGTATTTTGTACTTCGTTGATGTCTTTTATCCATTCTGCGTGTGATGCCGCCCCATCAACGCTTAATGCTAACATTTTGACATTGCGCTTGTCGAACTCATTTTTGAATTTCGCTGCCGTACCTAACTCCGTTGTGCAAACAGGAGTGAAATCAGCAGGATGGGAAAAAAGTATTCCCCAACTTTCACCGAGGTAATCGTAAAGGTTTATGCTTCCTAGTGAACTATCAGCCGTAAAATTAGGAGCCTTGTCTCCTAGTCGTATTGTCGCCATATGTAAATATTTTTGTTTAATTATACTAGTTATCCTACAAATTTACTAGATTAATTATTTTTGCTGCGATCGATAACATTAAAAATGTCATAAAGTTTTCTATTTTTGACCTATGGAAAATACTGATTTGGAGTTTCTAAAATATCCTATAGGAAGATTTGAATACCATGAAGATTCGAACGAAGAAATGCTTGCCGAATGGATAGGAGCATTGGAAAGGCTTCCCGAGCGTTTAGCTGAATTAGTAAAGCTTTTGAACGATGGGCAATTAGACACGCCTTATCGCCTTCATGGATGGACCGTTCGGCAGGTTGTTCATCATATAGCCGATAGTCATCATCACAGTTATACGCGATTTAAGTGGGCCTTAACGGAAGATAAACCTTTAATCAAGGCCTATGAGGAGAAAGATTGGAGCAACCTATTCGATGCTAGAACGGCACCAGTACAGATTTCCTTAGCCTATATTGCTGCGCTTCATGCAAAGTTGGTGTTTTTGTTAAAGGGTATTTCTACGGATGATTTGCAGAAACAGTATCTGCACCCTGATGGCAATGTAGCTGTAACCGTTCGTGAGAATATTGCCAAATACGCATGGCATGGTAATCATCACTATACCCAAATCGCCAACTTGTTGGCAAGGGAAGGGTTGGTTTAAATTTACTTTGAGAGTCTTTTTACCATGATGTACATGTGTTTTTCGGCTTCGACAACTGTTGGTAATCGGATTTCGGTTTCGCCATATATTTCAAAACCATTATTGAGGTAAAAATTTAAAGCAGGTCCTTTCTGCATAGCATCCAACCAGACCAATTTTTTTCCTATTTCTTCAGCTCGAAGTTGCACAAACCGGAGTACTTTTTTACCAATACCTTTTCCTGAGTATTCTTTTTGAATATAGATTTTGTCAACGTACAATGCCTCTTCTGCCGTGAATATATCCAATATAGCATTCAAAGTAAATTTTAAAACACCCACCGCCTCGCCATTCAATTTAATGATATAGAGGAGCGTATTTTTATCGCATTCTTCTTTTTCAAGGACTTTCAAATTAAAACTACTTGAAATATAAGGGCTTGAATCCCCTTGGGGCCAAAGGTGCAAATAGTGTTGGTCGTAAGCCCGTGTACCTACCTCGATATAATCTTGATAAGTCCCTGGGGTAAGCGGTTCAAAATGAACAATATTCTTCATTTGACTATACCTCCTTCTCCGCCTTCTGGTCCATAAAAAAGCACCCATGTTGAAAAATCCTCCGTGAAGTTTTCAAAACGATGTGCCACGCCTGCAGGTACAAAAAGAAAATCACCTGGACCAAAATTAGTTCGGACAGCATCATTTAAGAATTCACCTGTGCCCGAAATAATAACATAGACTTCATCTCGGGTATGAGGTTGCTGCAAGTCCACTTTTTCAGGTTTGTAAATCTCCGCTGAAAGTGTGCCATGTTCAAATAAGGTCTGAAATGGCGAATCAGTTGCGGCTAGGCTTTGAAGTGCTTCTTTAGGATTGATTTTCATAATAACTATGGGTAAGAATAAAACCTTTCTTTTTGGGGAGTTAAGCGACTTTCCACTTAATGTTACAACCAATACTTGGCTTTTGAATTTCATCGATTTCCCTTCCATCCAACAATGCGTTCATGGCATTTTTCAAGTCTGAACCTGTTACTGGAATTCCATTGCCTGGTCTCGAGTTATCGAACTGACCTCGATAAACCAATTCCAAATTTTCATCGAACAAATAATAATCGGGAGTACAAGCCGCATCGTAGGCTTTCGCCACCTCTTGCGTTTTATCATATAAATAGGGAAATATATAGCCTTCCTCAACCGCTTTTTCTTTCATCAAGTGAGGCGCATCTTGCGGATAATTGCTCACATCATTGCTCGAAATCGCGATAAACCGAATCCCTTTTTCATTATAAGTGTTCGCCACCTTGACCATTTCAGGGTTCACATGAATTACAAAAGGACAGTGGTTACAGATAAAAGCAATAACAGTACCTTTTTCACCACATAATTCCTCCAAACTCTTGACCTTATCGGTAACAGTATCAATCAAATTGAAAGAAGGGGCTTTAGTGCCCAACGGCATCATATTACTTGCGGTCATTGCCATTTTAAAATGATTTTAAGAGCCATAAAGTTAAAAGTATTTCGCTGATTCTTTGTTATCTGCCTTGCTATTTTTAACTTCAACCCTTAAGTTCTTAAACCAACTACTAGCCTTTGACCAATACTTCAATAGATACACTTCAGATCAACTTTAACGCTGAAACCTTGTGGGTCTTGAATTTCGCGTTGGCATTTGTGATGTTCGGCATTGCTCTTGAAATTTCCGTTGCAGATTTCAGAAGGTTGTTAAAAGATCCCAAACCTATTCTAGTAGGGGCATTTAGCCAATTTTTGATACTTCCCGCCATTACTTTTCTCTTGGTTTTGACAATGAAGCCTATACCTAGTATGGCCTTGGGTATGTTTATGGTCGCCGCTTGCCCTGGAGGTAATATTTCAAACTTTATCACACATTTGGCGAAAGGGAATACGGCTTTGTCGGTTAGCCTAACGGCAATCGCCACACTCCTAGCAATAGTGATGACACCATTGAATCTCCAACTTTGGGGCTCCTTGTACGAACCTACTGCAGCAATTTTAACGGAGGTAGCAATCTCACCTTGGGACATGATAAAACTGGTTTCTTTACTTCTTGGCATTCCCTTGATTTTGGGAATGTGGGTCAATCATCTAAGACCAAGTTTGGCGGGGCAATTGGCGAAAGGATTAAAAATAGTATCACTCCTGTTTTTTATTGCATTGATATTTATAGCCTTATACAACAACCGTGACATTTTCATGGAATATGTTGCTTACGTTTTCTGGCTCGTTGTAACACATAATCTAGTGGCCTTCACCACTGGTTTCTCACTAGCAAAAGCCTTTGGTCTATCACAGGGGAATCTAAGGAGTATTACTATTGAAACTGGAATCCAAAACTCCGGATTAGGGCTATTGCTAATATTCACTTTTTTTGAAGGATTGGGCGGGATGGCATTATTGGCAGCCTTCTGGGGTATTTGGCATTTAGTTTCAGGCTTATTGTTGGCAACGTATTGGGGATATAAACCCTTTGCAAAAGAAGAGTTGATTTGAGACAAGTGGGCTATCTTTTGGTTAAACTATGGATAAAGGCCGCACTTCATCTTTTCTATGGAAAGATTGTCGTTCACGGCCTCGAAAATGTACCTAAAAATGCTCCTATACTCTTCTTGCCGAATCATCAAAGTGCTTTATTGGATGTGTTGCTGATTGCGGTTGATTGTAATAGAAAACCCTATTTCTTAACACGCTCGGATGTTTTCAAAGGAAAATTTCTTAAAGTTGTTTTTGACATTTTCCAAATGATTCCCATTTATCGATTTCGTGATGGGCGAGAATCGTTGAAAAATAACCAAGCGATTTTTGATCACTGTTCTGAACTGCTAATTCATAAAGAGGCGATTCTAATGTTCCCTGAAGCCAACCATAATTTGAAAAGAAGGGTTAGGCCTTTGAGCAAGGGTTTTACGCGAATTCTCTTTAATACTTTGGACAAAGCACCGGAAACCGAGATACAGATTATTGCTGTCGGGATTAATTATAGGGATGCCGAAAGTTTTCCAGATAAGGTGGCTTTGTATTTCGATGCTCCTATTGCTGTCAATGTAATGTATGATCCCAAGGATGAAAAAGGGTTAGTAGATTCAATTAAAGATGCTGTCTCGCGTCGACTAAAAAACCTTACTACGCATATTGCCGATGAGGCAAATTATCAGGACATAGCTAGCAAATTAGATTCTTTGCAGGTAGATTATTTAAAACCTGAAGGGGTCAATAAAACAATTTCCGAATTGCAGAGTAGCGCTTTGAATTCTGCCAAAATAGGGGAGAATGGGGTGCTGCGGAAACTATTAGGAGGAGTCTTTGTGGTCTTGAACCTCCCTGTAGTGCTGATATGGAAAAAGCTGATCAAACCAAAAGTCTGGGAACCTGAGTTTACGGGTACCCTTCGATTTGCATTCGCCTTGTTGGCCTATCCATTATATTTCGCAATACTTTTTACGATTGTGGTTTCAATCTCGAATGTTATAGTCGCGTTGGTTGCTGTCTTAGCCTTGTTCCTTTTTGATTGGATGTATGTTAGATGGCACTAACTACATCATTCCGCCAAAGAAAATGGCATTCATTAATAGCTTGTTCGTACCGTACCAAAAGGCTCTGAAGTTCGTGTTGTCTGTAAAGGCAATTACCCGACCTTTTCCCATTTTATTTACACGAAATGGAACTGAGTTTTTGATAAGCTCCTCGTTCTCTTCAGATATATAACCACTTAACAAGGGATTAGAAGTATACTGAATCGGATTGTTATAGCTATCCTTCTCTGCTTCAATATAAATATTTGAATTTCTGAACAGTGCCAATGTGTTGTTTTTATATCCGTAATTGATGGGGTGTGAACGGTCTATTTTTGCCTCGAAAATAGCACCTCCGGTAACTTGGGCTCCTAGAAAGTCTCCTTTTTTATCAAAGGGAATGTTCTTCGCTACCAAAGTATCTTTCTTGAATTTCAATTTCATGAATTCACTTTTATCGAACCATTCGACTGTATTCTTATACCCTATTAACGTACCACCGTTTTTCACCCAAGTTTTCAATTTATTCGCATTGTCTTTCGTTTGAAAACTACTAACAGAACTTGGAACAATGATGTCCGTGTATTTACTTAAATCAGTGCGCCCAAAATAGGAAGCATCTAATTTGGTCAATTGAATATTGTAGCGCGTATCGAAGAGATGCCAAATTTCACCTGCATCATATGAACGAATTCCATCACCGACTAAAATCGCTATTTTTTGTTTTTTAATAGGATCGAAATCATTACTGCCCAAATCGATTCCTTTGGTAAGTCCTGTCCCAACAGCAGTGATATCGATATGGCTTTCTTGGGCTACTTGCCTTAAAAAAGAATGCAGTTCGGAAGCATCTAAGTTCTGATTTTGAACGGGAACCATAATGGTACCGTAATCATATTTTTTTCCTTCCAAGGTAAAAGGTGACTTGGCAACTTTTGCTCGAAGACCTTTATCAACAATGCTATTTAATGCTTTAGGGGTATAATACTCATTCCATTCAAAGAGGTAGGCGTAATTGCTTTTCGAACTCACATTGCCGGTTAATGGTTTGAAGTCTTTAATTTCAGGTCCGGCATTGCTCAAGTTACCTATTTCGGAATAATCGACATTGAAGGCCAATGGAAATGTCCAAGCCGATATGTCATAGAATAAACTATCGGTAAATGTCGTACGTTTTTCGAACATGGCTTTTATCAAGCGATGGTTCTTTTGATTCATGGGTACTACATAACTAGCCCCTTTTTTATATGCCTTTCCAGAGATATTGGCATCGTTGGCCAATTCATGAAATTTGATTTTATGGCGATTAAGAATCTCGGCCAAATGCCAAGCCTTAGCTGCATCTTTACTGTCACCAAAAACAATTGCTTTTGTTTTACTTCGCGCAGCTTCATTTCTGACACCTCTGTAAAAATCTTGTTGGTACTTTAATATTTTAGCACGCATATTATTTGCTGCCTCTATGGTTGATAGGGCGGTTGTGAATTGATTACGTATCGTAAAGGGAAAAGTCAGCAATCCGTTTTCACTTTCTTGAACATGGCCCCTTGAACTACCTTGCTCGAATAGAATGCCAATGCTTCCATTAACATCAGGAAAAGTGGAGCCTTTTCCATAATAATAGTCATCATAATTCTCTTCGGAATAATAGAGCGAACCTATCTTATCTAAAGCTTTTGCATGATACGTTCCGATTTCGGCGGTAAGTTCTTGATTCATTTTAGGTGTCAAAGGATGCACACGAGTGGGTTCCCCAGGTTGAAAAAAGAAGGAGGAATTCGTACCCATTTCATGATGATCCGTCAAAATATTGGGCATCCATTTATGAAAGCTTTCTATACGAGCTCTACTTTCAGGAAGTTGTACAGGCAACCAATCACGATTCATATCAAACCAATAGTGATTGGTACGCCCACCTGGCCATACTTCGTGATATTCCCTATCATTATTGTCAGCGACCAGATTTTGAGCTTTATTGGTATTTGCCCAATAAGCAAAACGTTGCAAGCCATCTGGATTAAATGAAGGGTCTATTAAGATCACCATTTTGTCCAAGAGAGCCTCAATTTCAGGGCCTTGGGCTGCGGCGAGATAATATGCATACGCCAAACCCGCATTGGCTCCACTTGGTTCGTTGCCGTGAATGGAAAAACCCTGATACACCACTATGGGCATATCGTCTACGACCATAGTCCCGTTTTCAGTAATACTAAAATGGTCCTCTCGGATTTGCTCAATATTCCGATGATTTTTGGGAGAGGTGACCGTCAATAATAATATGGGTCTTCCTTCAAAAGTGGCTCCCCTGTTTTCTATGGTCATGCGGTTACTGGCCTTGGCCAATGTTTGCATATAAAACATGAGTTTGTCATGTGTGATGTGCCATTCGCCAACTTCATGGCCAACAATTTCTTTAGGGGTTGGTATATTTTCGTCGTAGGAGATATTTTGGGGAAGGTAATAATTCAGATCAAGGACATCTTGTGCCGATAAATTTTGAATAGCTATTTGGGCTATTAAAAAGAGTAGAACTTTTTTCATTTAAATGTGGAATTAGTCAGATTCTAAAAATTAAAAACGGCTCCAAATCAAAAGAGCCGTTCTGTAGTTATTTTACAATAATTTTACTAAATATCATCGAAGTCAACATCCGTAAAGCTTTCGGTAGATTTAACTTCTCCATTTTCAACGGGTGCGTCCTCTTCTTCCTTCTTGAAATCTTTTTGGTGTCTTTCAGAAATAACTTCAGTGCCTTTCTCGTTGATTATGAAGTCCATCATTTCTGCGACATTTTCTTTGAAACCTTCAAAATCTTCTTTGTATAAATATATTTTGTGCTTCTTGTAGTGGAAAGAACCATCATCATGCGTGAACTTTTTGCTCTCGGTAATAGTTAAATAGTAGTCCCCCGCTTTAGTGCTTCTAACATCAAAAAAATAAGTTCTTCTTCCCGCTCTTAAAACTTTAGAATGAATCTCTTCTTGATCCATTGATTCTCTGTCGCTCATCTTGTAGTGTCTAGTGTTTATTATGGTATAATTCTCTCAAAAATGTAAAAAAAAAGGCAATTCGACAACAATTTTCTAGTTTTCTTTCGCTGACAGCTGATTATCGTAGAGTTCTTTGTAGTAGCCTTCTACGGCATTCAGTTCTATATGTGTGCCTTCTTGTAAGAGCCTACCATCTTCGAGAACGAGTATTCTGTCTGCATTCTTAGCAGAAGAAACTCGGTGGCTCACGATAAGGGTAGTTCTATTTTCGGAAGCCTTCTTTAGATTGTTCAAGATTTCTTCTTCCGTCTCTGTATCCACAGCAGATAGACAATCGTCGAAGGCATATATTTTTGGATCCTTCAACAAGGCCCTTGCTATGGAAACCCGTTGTTTTTGCCCTCCGCTCAATGTGATTCCCCTTTCACCAAGTATGGTATCATACTGTTTTCCAAATCCCATGATGTTTTCGTGTACCACGGCATTTTTTGCGACCTCTATCACTTCTTCTTTAGTAGCGTTATGTTTCCCGAATTTAATATTGGTTTCGATGGAATCGGAGAATAGAAATGCATCCTGTGGTACCGCCCCAATCGATTCGCGCAGGGTTTTGAGATTATGCTTTTCTAATGGGATATCGTCTACCAGAATTTCGCCTGAACCAACATCATAGAGACGCGCTACTAAATCTAAGATTGTAGATTTGCCAGAACCTGTCTTTCCGATAATGGCCACTGTTTCCCCTTCGTTTATGGTAAAAGATAGGTTCTTGAGTGCAGTTATCTCGGTGTCCTCATAGGTAAAGGAAACATCTTTAAACTCTATTTTCCCTTTGATGGGCGCGGTGTCTGCCTCGACCTTGTTTTTTATTTCGGGCGTTTCCTTCAAAAACTCATTGATTCTTTTTTGGGAGGCCTCAGCTCTTTGCACTATGGATGTCAGCCATCCTACAATCGCTACCGGCCAGGTCAACATATTCACGTAAAGTATGAATTCTGCAATTACCCCAACGGACTCGATTTCTCCATTGATGTATTGTTTTCCTCCAATGTAGATGACCAAAATATTACTGACCCCTATTAATAATATCATTAAAGGAAAAAACCAAGCATTGACCTTCGCTAGGCTCATGCTTTTATCTTTTCCTTCAATGGCCAATGATTTAAGATCGGCATTGATTTTTGGTTCCAGAGCGTAAGCCTTTATAACCGAGACTCCCGAGAATACCTCTTGGGTAAAGGTCGATAAGGTTGATAAATACTCCTGCACCACAGTACTCCTCTTATGGATTATCTTGCTGATTTGATAAATCAGGACAGATAGAATTGGAAGGGGTAATAAGGTATAAGCTGCAAGGGTAGGGGCTTTGATGAACATCAAAGGAATTAAACAGCAGAATAGTGTAAGGGCATTAATACCATACATAATCGCCGGCCCGGCATACATGCGTACTTGATTGATATCCTCACTAATTCTATTCATCAAATCCCCAGTCCTGTTTTTCTTGTAGAAATTTAGACTCAAGAGTTGGTAATGGTCGAAGACTTCGTTCTTTAAATCGTATTCAATATATCTTGATACATTTATGATGGTCTGTCGCATTAAAAAGGTAAAGAGACCCGAAAGCAAGGCTGTGCCTACTATGATAACAATATATTCGAGCAGTAGGTCTTGGGCTTCTGATTCGCCCAATTTGTTGGCTGTAAAGTCCTCTACTACTTCTATTGACTTCTTGACATACGAAGGCATGACTAAAGAAAATATTCGGGCGATTATCGTAATGACAATCCCCAATAAAAGTTTTAACCGGTATTTTTTAAAGTATTTGTTGAGGTGTTTGAGTTCCTTCATTCAGTCGGTTCAATCTATGGAATTGGTATTCATTTGAATTTTTCAAAGATAGTTGATTGTGCCAAAACCAAATGTTATAAAATGCATAAGATAATAGTGTTTAGCTAACATCGCATTGAAAATAGATTAGTACTTTTACAGGCTGAAGAGAAAGCCAATTCTATTAAAAGTTCTTTTACATGCTCACAAGACGCCACATCAGGGTAAAAGTTATGCAATGCATCTATGCCTTGATTCATTCTAAGGACGATTCACTTGATAAACAGCAAGAGTTTCTAAACGAGAGTATTGACAAAATGTATACGCTGTATTTGTTGGTGCTGAGCTTGCTTATTGAAATACAGGTGTATGCCAGCTCGCAAGTAGCGCTTTCTACCAAAAAGTACTTAGCCGATAGTTCTGATGAATACCCGTCGAAAGACAAATTTGCAAGCAATAGACTATTGTTGCAATTGTCATCCAATACACTGCTAAAGGAAGAACTTTCAAAAAGAAAGTTGAAAAACTGGTACCTTAATGAAGAGTACGTGAAGCTCATTTATAAGGAAATCGTAGCGAACGAAAGTTATAAATCCTATATGATGTCGCCTTCTGCCTCATATGATGAGGACAAAAAGCTAATTCAGACCCTTTTCAAAGATGTAATTGCTCCCAATGAAAAAATCTATGATTATTTTGAGGATGATCAACTTACTTGGGTAGATGATATTCCTATTGTAAATACTTTTGTATTGAAGCAATTCCGCAAAGCCACCAAGAACCAAGAACCTTCTTTTTTCTTACCAAGATTGCTCAAAGATGATGAGGATAGGGTATATGCGCAGCAGTTGCTTGTAAAGACCTTATTGAACAACGAAAAATGGGAAAAAGAAATTGAGGGTAAAACCCCCAATTGGGACAAAGACCGGATTGCTGATATTGATTCGATATTGTTGAAAATGGCCATTTGCGAATTATTGAATTTTTCATCAATTCCAGAAAAAGTGACTATCAATGAGTTTTTAGAAATTGCCAAAGAATATTCAACCCCTAAGAGCAGTATTTTTATCAACGGTATTTTAGATAAATTGGTAAAGGAATACAAGTCAGAGGGGAAGTTAAAGAAAACGGGCAGAGGGCTGTTGTAAGGTTACCCTAATGAGCTATGCTGGCTCAGCTAATGTGTTTTAAGCGGCTCATCGATGAACTACAGTCCAAAAAATATGTTAAAAATAGACTAGGGCCTCAATTTTGTCGTTAGTATATAATATTTATCTAATTTTGCAACAATTAAAAATAAATAAAATGAAAAGAGCTGTTTTAATTTTAGGGGTGCTAACCCTTTTCGTTTCTGTTTCTTGTAAAGAGAAAGCAACAAGTAAAATCAAGACCGATAATGTGGCAGTAGCCGCTGAAAGGGATGAAGCTGCAAAGCAAGTACCGGTAATGAGCTTTGAAAAAGCAGAGCATGATTTCGGAACTATAGAACAAGGAACTCCACAAGAAACCGTATTTAAATTTACCAATACCGGTGATGGACCTTTAATTATTACCGATGCCACAAGTAGTTGTGGTTGTACGGTACCAGAATACCCAAAAAACACTCCAGTTGCGCCAGGCGCCACAGGAGAATTGTTGGTGAAATTCAATGGTTCTGGTCAAAATCAGGTGACCAAAACAATTACGGTAAAAGCCAATACGGCTAAAGGGTCTGAGATTCTTCGTATCAAGGCTTTTGTAAACCCTAAAGGTGCAGCGCCATTAGGGCCAACAGCAGGTAAATAAATTAGACTAAATAGAACTATATGGGTGAGATGGGGCAGTTTTTGCCAATGATTTTGATTTTTGTGGTCGCGTATTTTTTTATGATACGTCCACAAATGAAACGTGCTAAAGACGAAAAAAAGTACGCTGCTGAATTGAAGCGAGGTGATCGTGTGATTACCAAAAGCGGACTTCACGGTAAAATCATGGACTTAAATGAAAAAGACGGTTCATGCATCATTGAAACCATGGCAGGTAAGCTGAAGTTCGACCGCTCCGCTATTTCAATGGAAATGAGCAAGAAATTGAATACACCAGCTGCGGTCAAAAAATAAATGCAGGTATGCATTGATCAAAAGTCCCGGATGAAAATCCGGGACTTTTTATTTTTTATACTTATCATTCAAACCTTCATCACGAGCAATCATTGGTAGTATCTTTTCAAGCCGTGTAAGTTTTGTTTTCTCTTGTTTTGCATTGGCTATATATTCCGAATATTCTTTTCTATTGTACGGTGATAATTTTTCAAAAGCTCTTTTAGCGGCAGCATCTCTTTTCAAGGCATCTTTCAACAACTCTGGTATTATAACTTGAATGGGCCCTGTCTTCTTAGGAATCAATTTTAAACCTCTTTTTTGATTCTCTATGGCCTCGTGGATATAACCGAGCACTTTTTTGGTATTAATCTCGTCCTTGGATTTGAATTTCCAATGGCGCATGGCTTGAGTTTTTCCTTCCTGGGCATTTTCAAGAACACGATAGGGGTCACTTAAGAAAACACCATTAAAGAACCAAATCCCAAAGTGATTTTTAAACTTACATAGGGCAATAACATTTTTGCCATTAAAAGTGTAAGTCGGAAACATCCATTTAAAGGTCTCTTCCATTTTGGTTTTAAGGACGAGATCTCTAAGAACACTAATTGCTTCTTTGAAATGATGTTCTTCAGAGAAATACCGTTCTATCTTCCCTGCTTTTTCCATTTATATTATAGTATCGTTTCCATTTAAGATTTTGAGGCTGGTATTATGATAACATTTCTTATGCCAACCGTACATAGGCCAAAAGCCACAGTCAATCGTCTCAATAATCCTTTTTTCCTACAAGTTCGCAAATTTTTACGATAACATCAACCGCCTTTTGCATACTTTCTATAGGTACATATTCATATTTACCATGAAAATTATGTCCGCCCGCGAAAATATTTGGGCATGGTAAGCCCATGAAGCTGAGTTGTGAACCATCAGTGCCACCACGAATTGGCTTGATAATAGGGGCTATTCCTAGCGATTCCATAGCTTCTTTAGCAATTTCCACAATGTGAAAAACCGGCTCTACCTTTTCACGCATGTTGAAGTACTGATCTTCTAAATCCATAGCGACACAATTTTCATAGGTGCTATTTAATTTAGTGACAATATCTTCTAGAAGCTTTTTTCTTCGCTCAAATTGCGCTACATCATGATCTCTGATGATGAGCTCAAATTCGGCATGCTCGATTTCCCCTTTCATACTGTGGATATGAAAAAAACCCTCTCGCCCAGAAGTATTTTGTGGCGTTTCCTCAGGCGGCAGTATCGACATGAACTCATTGGCAATACTAACGGCGTTGACCATCTTATTTTTTGCATAACCAGGGTGCACGCTCTTCCCTTTAATAACTACTTTAGCCCCTGCAGCGTTGAAGTTTTCATACTCCAACTCACCTACTTGGCTACCGTCCATAGTATAAGCCCATTCCGCGCCAAATTGCGCAATATCGAATTTATGGGCGCCTCTTCCAATCTCTTCATCGGGCGTAAATGCCACTCTTATTTTTCCATGTTTGATTTCTGGATTGCCGATAAGGTATTCCATGGCCGTCATGATTTCGGCGATACCGGCTTTATCGTCAGCGCCCAATAAGGTAGTGCCATCGGTAGTAATAAGTGTCTGACCTTCATATTGCAACAAATCTTCGAAGTAGTAGGGAGATAAGACTATCTTTTCTTCTATATTTAAAACGATATCACCACCATCATAGTTTTCCACTATTTTAGGCTTAACATTAGTTCCAGAGAAATCCGGTGTAGTATCAAAATGTGATATAAAGCCAATTGTTGCAACCTTTTTATCGGTATTACTGGGCAGGGTTGCCATGATATAGGCGT
>JARFRH010000338.1 GCA_029287355.1 Maribacter sp.
GTGTATAAGAGACAGGCAGTATACGGAGTATCGTAAAGAACAAGGAGCGGAAATCGTTTCAAAAACAGATGATTTGGCGCGTTTAAACAAAGATTTAAACGAAGAGCGAAAAGTAAAAGATGTCTTGATCTCAAAAAATCGGAAGGCCAAAAATCAACTTTTTAGCGAAATTAAAACCCAGAAGGAATTGTTGGCTACCATTCGAAAAAACGAAAGTAAGTATACCGCGGAAATACGAAAAAAGCAGAAGGAAGCAAGTAAGATAGATCGACAAATAGATAAACTGATAAAAAGTGCAATTGCTGAAGCCAATAAAAAAACGAATAAGAATAGCAGTGATTTTAGCAAGTTCGTCTTAACACCCGAGGCTACGCTTGTTGCAAACAGCTTTACGGCGAATAAAGGCAAATTGATTTGGCCTGTGGATAAAGGAATAAAAAGCCAAGGTTTTGGCGTCTACAATGATCCCGTATATCCAGGAATCAAACATGAGAGCAATGGAGTTATTATAGCAACGGATCAGGGCTCAAGGGCGCGCGCTATCTTTGAAGGAGAAGTGATTGCAATTCTTTCGGTTCCAGGGGGGAATAAAGGAGTGCAAATCAAGCACGGCAATTTTATAAGTACCTATTACAATCTTTCTGAGGTATTTGTGAAAAAAGGCGATATGGTAACAGCAAAAAAAGAATTAGGAGAAATATATACCAATCGGAATAACGGTCAAACACGTTTAAAATTCTACCTTTACGAAGACACATCGCGCTTGAATCCAGAGGAGTGGGTATATCAACTTTAAGAACGAAAAATGAAAAAAATAACGGATTTAAAGGGCACTTTCACACTTCACAATGGAGTTGAGATGCCCTACCTGGGTTTGGGGACGTACCAATCTGAGAATAATCAAGAAGTGGTAGATGCGGTTTCGTATGCATTGCAGCTGGGCTATCGGCATATTGATACCGCATCAGTATATGGTAATGAACAAGGTGTAGGAAAAGGCATTGTAGAAAGTGGTGTCAAGAGGGATGATGTATTCGTGGTTAGTAAAGTATGGAATGCGGATCAGGGTTATGATTCAACCTTGATGGCCTTTGATGCATCCTTAGAAAGATTGGGTCTAGACTACCTCGATTTATATTTAATTCATTGGCCCGTTAATGGCAAGTACAAGGAAACATGGCGTGCACTAGAGGAATTGTATGCGGAAAAGCGAATAAGAGCTATCGGAGTAAGTAATTTTATGAAGCATCATTTGGAAGATTTGTTGCGCTCAGCCAAAGTCGTTCCGATGGTGAACCAAATGGAATTTCACCCGTATGTTGTTCAACAAGATCTTATCGATTATTGCCATTCTAACGGTATTCAGTACGAGGCTTGGTCCCCTTTTATGCAAGGCAAGGTGTTCAATTTGGATATCTGTCAAGAACTTTCAAAAAAGTACGACAAATCCATTGCTCAGGTAATTTTACGTTGGAATTTACAGAAAGGAATAGTTACCATTCCGAAATCTGTCAGAAAGGATCGTATTAAATCCAACGCAGCTATTTTCGATTTCGAAATTTCCACTGAGGATGTGAGGTATCTCGATAGTTTGGATAGAGGAGAACGTATCGGACCTGACCCTGATGATTTTGATTTTTAATCCCCTAAAAACAAGGCTCTAAGCTCAGTTGCATCCTTGGGGTTCATCTTACCAGCTAGGACTAAGCTCAATTGTTTTCTGCGCAAAGCGGCAGCAAAACGTTCTTTTTCTAAGTCGGTTTCCGGTTGCATAGGAGGCACTTTAGTGGGTTTCCCCTTTTCATCTAGGGCGACAAACGTATAAATACCTTCATTGGCTTTTGAACGTTGACCGCTGAAACGGTTCTCTATCCACACGTCGATAAAAACCTCCATGGAGGTGGAGAATGCCCTAGATACTGCAGCTTCTACTGTCACTACACTACCTAAGGGAACAGCTTGTGTAAAGGCGACATGGTTGACTGATGCCGTAACGGTTATACCACCACTATGTCTTCCTGCTGCGATGCTCGCCGCTCTATCCATACGTGCCAATAGCTCCCCACCGAAGAGGTTATTTAATATATTCGTCTCGCCAGGAAGAACAATATCGGTCATGGTAGTGCGCGAATCGCTAGGGTTTTTTGCTTCCATATCTCAAATTTTCGACAAAGATACGCTAAGATAGCAGTGTAATTAGGGTCTCAAAAGAGTTTATTTAGTGGAAAGAAGCCAGGCATCAGGTGATTGGGTACGCTTGACCGATCTAAGGGCATTTAAGGCTTCATCAACGTCGGTGAAGCTGTCGTAAGTGACCATGTGAAGTCCATGAGGGTTTGTTCCAATATAAGCGGGATTGAATCCTCTTCTTTTCAATTGCCTCATTTTCTTGTTGGCATTTTTCTTGAAACGAAAGGCTCCTGCCACAATGTGATGCACGCGACCTACCTTCTTTTTAGGAGCCGAAATCACATCCAACGAAAGGGTGGGCAATTCCATGGGCGCAGTATCGAAGAAGGTGGCTTCTTGAATGCGTTTGGAAACCTCTTCCTGTACTTTTTCAACGGTCAATTGTTGCTTGTTGATACTTTCCTTATAAAAACGGAACCCGGTCAAGCCTGTAGATATGGCCAATAGGAATATGGCGGCGTATTTAAGGTATGGTCTTAACGAAGAGGTCTCTCTTTTCTCAGGAGTAAAGACAAAAGGAATTTTTTCTTCCAGAGCGATTACCTCTTCTTTTAAAATTTCTCGAGTAATCGGAGCGTAAACAATCGATGACAAACCAAATGAAGAAGTTAAATAATTTGTTTTGTCATAAGGCTGAAACTGTAATTTATGGTTTGAATTCAACCAAAGCTCCCCAATATTGGCCAATTCAAGCCTGCTTCCTTTTTGTAATGCGATTTTCCAATTGGTTGCAATCTGAGTGACTTTTACAAGGGCTTCTTCATAAGATAGCTTTTCCGTGTTCGCAATATAGGATATCAA
Organism: Maribacter sp.; assembly: GCA_029287355.1. GTDB lineage: Bacteria > Bacteroidota > Bacteroidia > Flavobacteriales > Flavobacteriaceae > Maribacter_C. Next base: position 2,992 of record JARFRH010000338.1, read on the forward strand.
AAGACCATCATTCGAACTCACTTGCTCGTTAAAGGAAATCTGTTTCGTTGGCGGGTAAAACGTATTGGAACCCTCGATTAACACAGCTGATTTCATTTGCGTTAAGAAAGCACCAAATTCAGGCACCATGACACAATTGTATCTGTACAATAATTCCGAGATATAGTGTTCTAGAACCATATTTAGCAAATATGGCAATAATTAAGGGCGTTCAAAACCCTAAGCATGACTTTTTATTAACATTATATTTTACGTATTTTGTGAATAACTATGGCCGATATACAACTGTCTGAAGACGAATTAATTGCTGTTCTGCGCCTGCAGAATATTCCCAAAATTGGAGACGTTACTGCCAAAAAATTAATCGCGCATTGTGGCGGTCCGACGGCAGTTTTTGAAGACAAAGCACGCCATCTTTTGAAAATAGATGGAATAGGTACATATACGATAAACGGTCTCCACGATGCTGAGCATTTAGAAGCGGCGCAAGCAGAATATTCATATATCAGCGCCAAGGGAGTTGATTATTCGTACTTCAAACACACTGATTATCCGAACTACCTTAAACATTGTATCGATAGCCCAATATTACTATTCAAGAGAGGTGCCATTGATTTAATAGGAAGAAAGGTTATCAGTGTTGTTGGCACAAGAAATATCACCAGCTATGGTACAGCCTTTTGCGAGCGATTTATTGAAGACATTGCACCTTTAAATCCGATAATTGTTAGTGGATTCGCATACGGAGTGGACATTACCATTCAAAAGGTCGCTATAAAGCACGGTCTTCAGACGATAGGATGTCTTGCGCATGGATTAAATCAAATCTACCCGAAAGTACATGCGAAATATGTCACCGATGTTGAAAAGAACGGTGGTTTCTTCACGGAATTCTGGAGTACAAGTAATCCTGATAGAGAAAACTTCTTGCAACGAAATCGAATTATAGCCGGTATGGCCGAAGCGACGGTAGTTGTTGAGTCGGCCGAAAAAGGGGTAAGCCTGGTCACTGCCGATATTGCAAGCAGTTATAATAGGGATGTTTTTGCCGTACCTGGTCGCGCCGAGGACAAATTCAGTTTAGGGTGTAATAACCTTATCAAACAACAGAAGGCCCAAATGCTGACCTCAGCCGCCGATTTAGTGTATTTATTGGGATGGGATATTCAGGAAAAGAAAACCCAGCCGGTTCAAAAACAACTTTTTGTCGAAATGGACGATATGGAGAAATCCATTTATGAATATTTACAAGGCCAAGGGAAACAGATGTTGGATAGTATCGCGCTGGAATGCGAATTGCCAATTTTCAAAGCTTCTTCAACGCTACTGAACATGGAAATGAAGGGGATAATTCGGCCATTACCGGGGAAACTTTTCGAAGCTATTTAAATTACACTTTATTTTCATTCCCGCTCACAGGGGAATTTTGTTGATAACCAACTATCCAGTTTGTTCCAAAGCATTTTATCGATTTGGCATGGTGTCTTACGTACGTCATCGATAAAAAACCACTAAAAATCGAGATAGTTTTAAGTTTTGGAGCGGTATTTGGCAATCAAAACAGACTGTCAAGTCGGTGTCGCCTACAAGAGTTCCTGTCTCAGATACACATCTGACGCTGCCGACGATCCAACACTAGTGGAG
>JARFRH010000025.1 GCA_029287355.1 Maribacter sp.
ATTCTGAAGACCAAGGGGCAGAAACTACAGAAAGTGTATATCTTTATTCATGAGCCTAGAATAACAAAATGGTTCTCAAGCGCCAATATCAAAGAGTATCTTGAGCGGCAAAATGAACCGGAACTTAGTATTCTTTATAAGACCGGAGCGATTGAAATAATCGAAACCGAACAATGGTCTGAGGGAGTGCATTTTCCGCAAATGGGTGCCAAAGCCATTAATATACTGAGGAAGATCAAAGAAGCTGACGGTTTTTTGATTACCAATGGGGAAGATGCGGCTATGATGACGGATATCATTGAGATCGATCATTTCCACATTGGAAAGGCGCGACATAAAATGACCGCTAAAATTATGGGTATTCCAAAGGACAGCGGTTTTATTCAATTCGTTCCGGCAGGCGTACGAACAACCTTGGCCTATCCCACTCCTATTCAGACCTCCAAAGACTTTGACAATGCCCTTAAAAGTGACCTATACACTGCGCTAAAAAAGAAAATAGGAGAGAAAAAATTACTGAATAGGATTTCTAAGGATGCCATAGAAAATGGAACCCCTATTAATGCGCTTCTTTTAAAATTGGATGAGGAATTGAAAGGAAATAAAGTTGTTGAAATCGTAAAATCCTCTTTTGCAGGAGGTGTTTACGAAGATGGTCTACCCTGGAGTGGGGTATTGGCAGAAATCGATACTAAAAAATACGCCTGGAAATTTGCCGCTCATATTGCGAAAAATAAACCAAAGAATGTTCCAGGGCTTATCAAAGAATATAAAAATAAAAGCCATAACAAGAACAAGATAGAACTGGCCTGGAATGGAGGTTATATCCTGAACCCTGAATTGGTAGGGAAACTAGGATTACCCGAAACCTACATTGGTTCGCCCTTAGGTTTGCTCATTATGGATCATAAAGTATTTTGTCCCCCGCTGTTCAATAAACCTGCATTCATTATTTATAAGGATGGCACCATAGACTTAAGGAAAGTTAATTCCAGGTCGGGATTTAAAATAAAGGGAGCGAAAGAAGAAATGGTCTTTACCTCTGGTAATTATAACAAACATAGTTCTTCTGAAGCCTGTTATTATGATCTGTTATACCCCAAAGAAGAACTCAAAGGGAATGGCAATTTTATCATTAGAATAGCCGGAAATACGGTTAAGCAAATAATTGCCACAAGTTCGAATGAGAACGTCTCTGTTATCCCAGTGGGTATCACCCTATCCATTCCGGCAAAATTATTTTCGGATAAACTATTCAAGGAAGGCAAAGCCTTGAACTTAGATCTTCTAGAACCTGAAAAAAATCCTTACCGCTGGAAGGATATCTCCTACGCTATTGAGGCTGGGCCCTTGTTAATAGATAACGATACACTTGCGGTGAATATGGATGGCGAAGGTTGGACGACTTCCAACTCTATAAAAACCCAAGCTGCAAGATTGGATTTTACCGACATGCGGGGACCTAAGATTGCCGTTGGTATTACCAAAAAAGGTAAACTCATGGTGCTCATGGTGAATGGCAGAATTAGAGAATCGGTGGGAGCAACTCATTTTGACATGGCCGACATTCTGTTGAAGTATGGAATGCACAAAGCCATGGGCTTCGATCCAGGTGGCAGTAGTACCCTTGTGGTAGATGGTAAGATCATGAACATTTCGCCCTATAACAAAAATTACGAAGCGGATATTTATGCACTTCCACCCGAACCACGTTTTGTTGCGAATGCCGTTATGGGATGGATTGAAAATGAGAATGGTTGAGGATGATGCCAACAATTCTTTTAGCAAATAACGACTTGAGCTATTGAAGTGTTTTTCGTTCATCAAAACTTGATATAATACTACTTCAGAATAATAATGAGTTATCAATCACCTTGTTTTTTTCTTAAATTTGGTTATGGCAAGATCTAAGTTCAAATCTGGTAAGAGTGAGGAATATAACTACGAGGAAGTTCTCGTTGGCTTACATAAGGAACTCGTTTACCTTCAAGAATGGATAAAAACGCAAGGACTGAAGGTGGTAATTATCTTTGAAGGCAGGGATGCCTCTGGTAAAGGAGGCACAATCAAGAGAATTACCGAACCATTAAACCCGCGCATATGTAAGGTGGTTGCTTTAGGAATACCTACGGAAAGAGAAAAGACGCAATGGTATTTTCAACGGTATGTAGCCCACTTGCCCGCCGCAGGTGAGATGGTGCTTTTTGATCGAAGTTGGTACAACAGGGCAGGGGTAGAAAAAGTAATGGGTTTTTGTACTGATGAGGAATACAATGAGTTTTTGCGATCCTGTCCGGATTTTGAACGCATGCTTGTTAGGTCGGATACTATTATTTTGAAATATTGGTTTTCAGTAAGTGACGAAGAGCAGGAAAAGCGCTTCAAGAGCCGTATAGCAGATCCGCTGAAGCAATGGAAATTTAGTCCTATGGATTTGGTGTCGCGCGCTAAGTGGTTGGAATACTCCAAAGCCAAAGACGACATGTTTGCACATACCGACACTAAACAAGTACCTTGGTATACAGTGAATGCAGACAATAAGAAAAAGGCTCGACTAAACTGTATTAGTCATATTCTAAGTCAAATTCCATATGAAAAAATGGATTTCCCTACGACTAAGCTACCTCCTTTGCCTAAAAATACTGCTTATGTGCGTCCTCCGATCAAATATCAGACCTTCGTACCCGAAAAATATTGAATAAAGATATCCACTTGGTGACCCCAAAAATCTGGAATCATCACAGGCATAAATAGGAAACTACGCTCCTTCGAATAGAATTTCTGGGATTAGGGTTGTTAATCTTAAGATGGCTTTGTCTCTAGTCAATGATAAGGCTGTGCTGAACGAAATCATAAACTTTATTTCGGTCGCAATGCTACTCTATGAAGAAAAAGAGGCTTTCTTGAAAAATAGAAAATTGTTTTTAAAGCGTTTTTTCGCGAGTATGTTCGTCGTAGTATAAATTCAAAATATCCATATTGGTCATGATCAGATCCTTGGTCTCCAATAGTATGTTAATATATAGGGTGGTATTCTTAGGGCTCGATTCTTCGGTTCGTGTACGTTCGACTGTCTTTGTATGGATTCTTGAACACTGTCGAGCAGGGCTTGTTTTTCTTGTTTTATCGAGAGAACAATTCTATCAAATGTCCTGGTGTCGAATACTTCCCTGATCTGGGCAAAAAGATGAATAAGTCTGTCGTTGATGGCCAAAAGTTCTTCGGCCTGTTTTTTCTTTAAAGCCTTGTGGTTATTATGTAGATGCTCATGGCTGAACTTTGCAATTAGACCAGACAATTGTGCCACATCCTGTACGCTTCCGATGACATCGATATAGAATTTGCTGGCGCCTAAATAGGAATCATCCATGTCTTTGATAAAGTAGAAAATATCGTTTTGCAGTGCTTCTATTTCAGACTCTAGCTTTACCACCATTAACTTCGACTTTTGAGTAGATCAAAGTCTTGATTGATCAATCCAACAATGGTATAACTGTTAATCTTGCCTACCCTTTTGAGGGCCTTGGATATATTATCAGCACTTTCTTCTATGACACCATGAATAGAGTTGCTTTCAGCCTTATTCAGGCTGTCTTCGGCTTTTACGGCTCGAGTTCTTTTGTTATGGTTGATATAATTACGCGCCAAAAACACCACTGCCAAAAATAACAATATTACAATCATGGTTCCTCCTCCAAGATGTATCAAGTAGGCCACCGAACCTGCTGCAAGAAAGGCACTAATGGCGGTAAAAAACCAGCCTCCATTTACATTCAATACACCGGCAACGAGATAAACAGCACTTTCGTTACCCCAGGCCTACCGGCAAGAGAAGTGCCCATGGCCACCATAAAAGTGACCTATGTGGTCGACAAGGGTAGTTTCATTGAAGTGGCAATTGAAATCAAAACGCTGGCGACCATTAGGTTTACCGGCGCACGTACCATATCAAATGCGGGTAGTTCATGCGTTATTCCTTTCTGTTACTCTATAACGGGTTTCTCGAATTGTCTTTCGATTTTTTTATGAAGCGACTTGGGTATGACGGTTGTAGTATACTTGGAAGCAAGAATTGCAAAGCGTACCAAATTTCGTGATAAAAAGTGAGGTTCGAAACGCTCTTGGCTTTGGAACCTATGGCAGAATTCAAAAAATGGACAGCATCATTGCTAACTCCTACGACAAGATCGGCGATTGCCAAAACGGCAAGTGAAATGATCATTAGAAAGTATATGTTATCCATACTTGAAATTGGTTGGTACGAATTATAAATATGAAAAAATCAATTTACAAGTTTTATGACCAATGTCATGAAATAAACGAATATCCTAATGAAATTTGTATAGTAGGGCTATCGTGGGCATATAGTTTAAGGAATAGTGTAGTTCTGTCTGTTCCTTTAGTTTTAGAAAGCGCTGAGGTATATTGACTTTACTTGTTTTCCTGAACTATTTTCATTACAATTCGTATTGGTATATTTCCCCAAAACCTACCAATTACAACCAAGAATCTTATTTTTTGTAACTTTCAATGGGGCCAAGACAAGAGATTTCATCTATAGCATTGATTTAATGATTCTTATAGAAGAACTATGTGCGGATATCATCAAAATTGATACTTATCTCGAAAAAAATACTGCTCTTTAAAAATGAAATACATCGCTGTCAGTCTTTATCGCAAAATGATAGAACATGCACTGATTGAAGGCATGAAACCCGAATATTTTGACAACCTACCTACTCCTTACAATAAGATACAAGAAATAAAAGCGGTTCCTGCTGACCATTTTTTTGAGCTTCATGAAACATTGGATAGGGTCTTAAGCCCGGGGTTTGCAGTTCGCTTAGGGCAACAAATGAAGATAGCGGATTATGGTGTGCTCGGACTTTCATGGCGCACCTGCTCTAAAGCGAGGGAAATTTTTGAACGCAGTGAACGCTACTTTAAGCTTTTGTCAAACACCTACGTTTTCAAGGTTGAGGAACATCATGACATATCGCGTATCTACTTAAATAGAGAAGCATATCGAAGAGGGGTGGAGTTGTCAAATGAAGCGACATTTTCTGCAACGGTGGTAGTTCTCAAAAGTATGACAGAAACTAATATATCGCCTGTGAGCATATCTTTTAAACATGCCCCACCTAGTGATATGAAAAGCCACTTGCTTGCTTTTAACTGCCCAATTCAGTTCAAGCAGTCACAAAATTTCATCGCTTATAGAACAGTTGATATTGACATTAGTACAGCCAAAGCAGATGCTAGTATTAATAAGTTCTTGGTTGAACGGGTTGAAGAAGAAACAAAAGGGATGGAAGTCAGCCCCAATAAAATTGTCGCGGATGTAAAGAAATTAATAGAAGATGCTCTCCCGAGCGGTATTCCGAGCATCGTACAAGTAAGTGAGCATATCGGAATGAGTAGTAGAACGCTCACGCGAAGGCTTTCTGATTGTGGGATTACCTTTAGAGAGATCATTAAAAGTACACAAGAGGAAATTTCAAAAGACCTCCTTTTTCATTCCTCAAGAAGCGTTAGTGAAATCGCTTTTTTAACGGGTTTCTCCGAACAAAGTGCCTTTAACCGCGCATTCAAAAGATGGACTTCGAAAACTCCTGTCGAGTTCAGAAAAATCAACTAATACCACTTTAAGTACGATAAAATTTTCGTTTGGCATAAACTGTCAAAACATTGTCTTATAAAGTCAAATCGCTCTATTGTCTTCATCATAGTTTTGTCTTGTAATAAAAAATTATATAGACATGAAAACTAAACGTGCAATTTTATTAGGTATAGCTATTTGGATTGTCGGGATACTTTTTTATTCAATATCCTTTTATGTACCCATTTTAGAAAATGCCGAAAATCAAGCAAACCTTGTTTTGTTTATTGTAGTAATGCCATTAGTGTGGCTGGGATGTTCTTTCTATTACAAGAACGATTACAAAACCCATGGCTATATAGTTGGTCAGACAATGCTGTTAACCGCGGTTGTATTAGATGCGCTACTAACTGTCCCAATTTTTGTGATTCCAAATGGAGGAAATCATTATAGCTTTTTCACTTCTCTAGGATTTTGGATCATAGCCTTTGAATTTCTAGCGGTAGCAGTATTATTTTGGTATACGCGAGTATATCCTCACGGCATTACATCAAAACAATAAGTTATGGGTTTCACCTTTGAAAATATGGCAATTAGTGCACTTGTATTATTAACTGGATTATCAGCTGGATTATGTTTCACATGGACGAATACAGTTACACCGGGCATTGGTAGATTAGGTGACCTTGGGTATTTGCAATCCTTTCAACAAATGAATCGAACCATATTAAACCCCGCGTTCCTTGTTGTATTCTTTGGTCCATTTTTCTTGAACCTTGTCACTATTTATCTGTTCAAAGATAGCTCGAACACTATCGTTTTGTTACTGATTACAGCGACTGCATTCTATTTTTTGGGCGTAATCCTGATTACGATTTTTGGTAATGTCCCACTCAATGAGATGTTGGATAAAGTCGATTTAAGTACAACAAGTATTGACGAATTAAGGCAGCTACGGGAAAAGTTTGAAGTGAAATGGAATCGCTTGCACTTCATTAGAACAGTAACAGCTATGCTATCCTTTCTATTGGTAACAGCAAGTCTTTTACAAAGTTCAAATACGACCATCGCAAATTAAAAAAGGCATATAGTGCTCAACACATAATTAGTATTAATTCTAAATAAAAATGAAAAATTCAGAAAATATTTTAGTCATTGGGGGAACCGGAAAAACCGGAAGAAAAATTGTAACCCTGCTTGAGGAGCTAGGTCATAAGGTAAGAGTGGGCTCAAGAGCTGCCAAACCGGCATTTGACTGGCACCAACCCGAAAATTGGCCAAAGGCTTTGGAAGGGATGGACAAAATATACATTAGCTACCAACCCGACCTAGCAGTACCAGGAGCACTAGAGGCTATTGAACATTTAGTTAACCTGGCCAAATATGCTTCCATTAAAAAGGTGGTGCTCTTATCGGGAAAAGGAGAACGAGTAGCCGAATTGTGTGAACAGGTGGTCATTCACTCCGGATTGGATTATACTATTGTAAGGGCTAGTTGGTTCAACCAAAATTTCAGCGAAAATTTCTTGTTAGAACCTATCCTGGATGATTTTGTGGCGCTTCCACAAGCCGAAGTTAAGATTCCATTTGTGGATACCGATGATATCGCCCTAGTTGCAGTAAAGGCGCTTCTTGAGGAAGAGCACAACGATCAAATCTATCAACTCACGGGACTGCGTGACCTCACATTTAAGGAGGCAATCGATCAAATCGCCAAGGCCAGTAACCGCAACATTACTTTCATGCCTATTACCGTTGAAGAATATAGCGAAGGTATGAGGAAGGCTGGACTTCCGGAGGATTTCGTATGGCTAATAACCTACTTGTTCACTGAAGTATTGGGCAATCCCAAGAACTCGGAGATTACAAATGATATCGAAAAAGTGTTGGGCAGAAAGCCTAAGGACTTTAGTCAATATGTTCAGGAGACTGTCGCAAAAGGTGTTTGGAATCCGTCCGTAACGCAATTTATCTAGGATTTCTTAACGGGATACAAATCGCTAGGTTTCGTGTAGATGAAATTCAGCACCACCCTATGACCACCCGAACTTGTGCCTGCTGCCAGTCAGCTAATTTGATGTAGGTAAAATTTTTATCCTAAAAAGTGTGATTTTGGATAAGGCGCCACGAATGACAATGTAAACAATCAAAATATGACCATCATGAAACGAAAATTTTACGACCCTTTTCACTAAAGGCAATTCTGGTGTTAGCTCAGAATGAACTGAATCAATTTGAGAAGACCGAAGCGGAAATCATCAAATTTATAAATTCACCCGACATGACTTTTAATCTAGGTACGGATACTGGACCTATGGATGCCAAGGTAATCGCGGATATCGTTCTTGAACTAAAAAAGGATAAACCCAACCATAGAAACATCCTTACGGGACATGCTATAGGTAGTAGGTTTTTTTCCTGTTTTTACAGAAGCTATGGAAGGAGCACATATGGGAGATGTGCAATGGGCATTTTTGAAAAACATGCCTTCCTGTAATAAAGTTTCTATATTCGGAGTCTTGACAATCGTCTCCCCCATTGCACCTAATATGTCAAAGCACATTTGGCCGACCATTAGCATAATGATATTTGGCATTATCTCGACTTTTTCGTGCTGTAGAACAGCTTCTATCCAAGAAAAAAAATAGCCCTCACACAACTACGGTCCATCCTAATTTTATTTATTTAAGTTGGTTCTTTTTTTCATTTCATTTTGGTTGGTAAATACCTTGATTCCATGCGCACAGAATATTTCAATCCCCGTCTTTTTTCTAAGTTGTTTATCATCGCTTATTTGAACTTTGATAACAATAAACATACCTATAATAGATTCTAAAAAGAGTTTAATTAACGAGCACACTCACGCAGATTATAAATGGGATATAATGGGATAAAGTTTTGTGGCTATATAAAACTGTCCTTTAATACGGCAACTAGATGAAACAGTTAAAGAAAATGACCTGTGCTTCAAAAACGTTCATTTTAAAGGACTGACGTTTTTTTTCATTTCGAATACTAATTTTTTATTCAGAGAATTACAAATTCTGACATAGATGTTGCTTTGTAACAAGTTGAAAACCTATTCTATCATAAGTTATTCCTGAACGACAAGATTTTTCCGTAAATCATTTGGTTCGGGTATCGGTTGTATTTGTACTTTAATTCGCATATACTCCTGCCAACGATATGATTCGAGTACATCGGCCATTTCAGCAGTCTCACGGCTTGATAGGCGCTTCAACAAATCATATTTAGCCTTGTCAGATAAATTAGGGTCCTGTTCAACCGCGCGCTTTTTGACTAGAAACCTGCCTACAGTTGACTGAAAATCCATGGCTTGGTCAGCTCCCATTACTAGATGTGGTTGATAACGGGCAGTGATTTCCTTGGCCTCAAGACGAATGTTTTGGTCTATTTTCAAGGCGTACAAGGTTTGTCCCCTCATGGAAGAAACAGCAAATATCAGGAGTGTGAAAACTAGGTGTCTGAGCCGTGGAATTGAATTGGTTTTCATGATATTCTTCGTTTTGGTATTTTATCATTTTGTGTAAACTGAAATTAGGTTGTATTGAATGCGCTCTATAGTTTAAGGTACTAGTGCAATTAGTTTAAAACAAGTATCGCCATTTCAGGATGAAAGACGATACCTGTATCTTTAAAATTTCAAAAAAAAAGAGGTCATTGCGTATCGAATGAAAGTCTGGAAACGACCTTATTTTTCTCAAGACAATAGAAGCTCGCTTCTTAGCCGGAGTTATTCATTGTCCACAGTATTATCTTCTTCAGGTTCTTTTAAATCAGGTCTATATTTTTCCAAAAACTTTTTATGTAAAGTCTCCATGCGTTTATGCATCTTGTCTATATCCATAAAATCATCTTCGAAAGGGCTTGTGAAAAAATCGTCGTCTAAAAAGCTGTTCGTAAAAAGGGAATCGGAAGAAAAGACATCATCAAAGTCCTGATTACTAAACCGTGAAAAATTCCTGTAGAATCTGGATTGTATGGATAGTAGTGTGCTATCCCTGTCTAATGCAGAAAGTTTATCCAAATCATCGCCTGACGACCATGAATAAATAGAATCGTACCGGGTTAGGTTTCCATTTTCGTCAAACTCCTTATCCACTTTCCACGTACCCTTAGGCTCAACGACCGACTGTGATGGGTTGTCCTTGCCCTTTAGTAACTGTTCTTTCTTTTTTTCCTCTTGGGCGTTGCAACTTATGTTCAAAATTACGGCTACTGAAAGAATCGCTATTTTTTTCATAATTGAACAATTTTTAGTTAAACAATAGTTCCTTTTAAAACTCATTAAAAAAATTCAAAACCTCTTTTATCAGAAGGTAGTTTCTCCTTAATTTGATGGCTTGCTCCATATAGGGGCGGATTATGTTAAGCAACCATCAAACCATCCAAACACCGCGAGGCATGGTCATAGCCTATGATGAAGGCCTTTTCTATTCCCTTCTTGTCCAAGAACCCTATATGTTCCAAGCCTTTAGGTCGAAACAAAAGGTCGGTAGCGCATAATTTTTCCATACTATTGGCATGCAGCATCAACTTATTAGTGCGATTTGCCAGTTGAATCGGATTTTTCAAAATTACGCTGCCTACTTCCTTCATGCCCGAAGTATAGCAACCGATTATGAAATCGGCCTTATTGAGTAAGGGTTCGACGGGAAAATTGTTCATTATTCCTCCGTCAGCATATAGACGGCCATCGATGGTAACCGGATTGAAGACCGGAGGTAGGGCTGCAGAGGCAAGCAAAGTCCGTAATAATTCACCGGAACTGAACACTTTGGGAGCCCCTAATAGCAGGTCGGTCGCGGTAACGAATAGCTCTTTTTCCAAGATGTTGAAAGAATCTTTCTCAAAGTATTTCGAAAAAAAGAAATGATATTTTTCGGTATCAAACAGTCCGGGCTTATTAAACGCAAAAAAATTATACTTGAACAGCGGCGTTTCCTTAAAAAACAACAACATATCCGATGCACCGATACCGTTGGCGTACAAGGCTCCGACTATTGCCCCCGCACTGACCCCGGAAACCATTTTAGGATAAATCCCTCTTTCGTTAAGGCACTTGATCACTCCAATATGCGCCATGCCCTTGACCCCTCCTCCTGACAGAACTAGCCCCACGGTCTTCTCATTAAGATGCTGTAACTTCATGGTGTCAGATTCTTTTTGTTAATATTCGCTCTTGCGTGGCTTGTCGCTATAAATACATTATTTTAAAGTTCTTTACGATATGTTCCACGCCAGGTATAGTTTTTCGTCTACCAAAACCTCTTTGATCTTTTTATTACGTTTCTTATCAACAGATATAATGCCAACCAAATCATTGCTCCCCAATTAATGTCCAACAAAGGAATTTTTAAAAGTGCATATCTTTCGTTTTACCCATTGCCCTGCTAAATACTTTTTATTTTCCTATCATTAGGATCAGCAGAACGCCTACGGAACTGGGCCTTGATAAAGACCCATGTTCCTGTAATCTGGCTAATCCAATTAAGAAATCTTGATACTTCTGGCAGGTTTTTGGATTGCTTTTTCTTTTTTTGGCATATGGATACTGAGTATACCATCGTTATACTCAGCCTTGATATCATGCTCGTTTACTGTCTCAGGTAGTGAGAATGAACGTTTAAAGGAAGAATATTCAAACTCCCTGCGAGTAAAATTAGCCTCTCGCTGTTCGTTGCTTTCCTCTAATTCCGTGGAGATGGAAAGTAATTGATTATCGAGATCGATATGAAAATCCGTCTTTTTTAAACCCGGAACGGCCATATCCACAAAATAGGCTTCCTTGGTCTCTCGGATATTTACCTTGGGCAAGGTCAAGCCGGTATTAAAGTTTGACGTAAAAATTGAAGGTAGCTCCATGTTGAACACTTCATCTATCCAAGAGGGCCACATTGTGGAAGTAAGGCCATGCGAATTTGTGTTTGCCAAACTTCTTTTTTTTCTTGTTGTTACCAAATTACTCATAACTACAAAATTTTAGGTTAAACAATAATTCAAATAATCTAATCTTGAAAAGACAAAACAAATGCCAAACCGGATATGCTAGTGACACGATAAGTTTTTGAGGGAAATTATTAACAAAGTCTAATCTAAAATGTCAAATTGACATTTTCAGGTGTATTTAAAAGACAATATTTCATTTGCAAAGTACTGTATGTCATACCCTTATGACAAATACACCTGTGGAAGAAAATCTGTAATACGCGAGGATAGTAAAAGAGATGAGTTCAAATCATAGTATTTAGCGACCTGTATTTGGGATGGCATTTGAAATTTTGGATAACAGGTAATGAATAACGCCTAGGGGTCGTAACAAGCTTGCTCTTGACCAAAAATAGATATCAAAAAGGCAGATGTAACAAGTATTTGATTATCATTAAAAAACAAACTTCTTTAAAATGAACCTAATAGGCCTTCTTAGCTAAAAAAAGATAAAATAGATCATTTAACGAGTTCCCTTAAGGGTAATCTCTAAAAACCTCATTATAAAAAAACCTATCATTATTCTTGAAGCCAAGCCCAGCGAACAGCCCAATCCGATAAGTCATTTCTACCCATTTTAATACGATCTTGGCACCTTGCCATTTCGTGTCGAACAATTCCCGATCTGTTGAATACGTATACCAATTGGCTCCCATTTTGTAACCGCTCGTTGAAGGTTCTCCAAGCCAAACTAATTTGATTGCGAGGCTATTTGGTCAAATCAAGAAATCAGAATAGTTAAAACCATTACTGTCTTCATAAGCATTGGTTTTATCGGGCTTATAGAAATACTTAGATTTTAAGTCAAGTCTATGACTACTGAAATGTGAAATTATAAGTCAATGAAATTAGTGGACTATTCAATACTGAAATCCTGTTCGAGCCCAAAGGTGTATTTCCAAAGAGAAATCCTCCACCGCCACTAGTAGTACTTGATTGCTGAGTATAAAAAATATTCAATGGATTGTCCCTACCGTAGAGATTATAAACGGTAAAAGTCCAATCGTTTTGCCACCTCTTGTTTTTCTTGCTTTTACTAAAATGAACATTCCACGAAAGGTCCAATCGATGATAAACCGGAAGTCGTGCATTATTGCGTTCCAAAAATATAGGAACATCGATTTCATCTATTTTGACGAACCCATTGGCCAAGGTATAGGGCCTTCCTGTCTGAAGCGTGAAATTAAGGCTTAGGGTATTATATTTATGCCCTTCAAAGTTAATCGTACTGTTAAAGACATGTGGTCGGTCAAAATCTGAAATAAACCAATTGTTGTTATTTATACGGTTGCCTAATATTTCATTATTTGACCGCAAAAAGCTTCTTGACCACGCATAGTTGAACCAACCGTTAATTTTACCTTCCGGTTTCTTGACGCTTAGCTCAGCCCCATAGGCATGCCCCTGACCCTGAACGACGTCCTTTTCCAAAAACGCTTCCAAGAAAAAATCGGCTCCAGGCTTATACGTCAGTACATTTTGGGTTTCCCTATAATACCCTTCCAAGCTCACCTCGATTTCATTATCATCAAAATTTTGGTACAGCCCGAAGCCAAAGGTGTCTCCCGTTTGTGGTTTGAAATTGGGATCGGAAGTTTTCCAGCGAGAAGTGGGCAAAGGTGTGGTACTGTTGTACACATTTTGAACATATTGGTTGATACGGGCATAACTAGCTTTAATCGAGGTATTGTCGCCTAATTTTAGGGATAATCCCAATCGTGGCTCAATGGCATTGAATGATTTCACCTTTTTTCCCTTTTCAAAGAACTCTGTACTTATGAGGTTACTACCCCCTATATCGAATGTGCCTAAATTAAAAGGGCCCACAAACAAAAAATGATTATACCTGATACCGGTCGATAATGATAGATATTCCGTTGGTTTCCAATTGGTATTCAAGTATCCGGAAAACTCATAGCTGGTCTCGGTATTCAAAGAGACCGAGCGAAAACTGGCAATATTTCCCGGGTCTAAGTTGCCGGGTCTAATTTTATATTGATTGGCCTGTATGCCGATTTTATAGTCAAAACCAGTACTTACTTCCTTAGAGAACTCTGAAATCAAGTTTAAGGAATTAAGGCTTGATGAATACTCGATTTCATTATCACTCCCCAGTTGCGGAAAAATTATCTTAGGTGTATATTGGCTTCCGATCAAAATTGTTTTTAGAAAAGTCTTGTCGTTAATAGCATGGATCCAATTAAGGGTGCCGTTTAAAGTGCCAAAATCATATTGGTTACTTTCGGCAGTTATGTTCCCGATGTCTGAAACAAGGTCTAATTGATAAAAATCGCTACTGTAGAAGCCAGTAAAGCTTACTTGATCATTCTCGGTAGGCAGATATAATAGTTTAACTGTTGTGTCTGCGAACTTGGCCTTGGTATTTTTAAGGCGTTCCGAGAAGACCGGTAATAAAAAATCCGTTAAGCCGGCTCTAGCTCCTGCAATCAGCATCAATTTGTCCTTGATTAATGGTGTTTCAACAAGAACTCTACTTGATGCAAGACCAATACCCCCACTTAGCTTAAATTTATCGGAATAGGGGTTCTTTACTTTGATATCCAAAACGGAGGCTACTCTGCCACCATATTGGGAAGGTATATTTGCTCTGTACAAATCTACTGATGAAATAATATCAGGTGTAAAAACCGAAAAAAGACCGAATAGATGGGTCGCGTTAAAAATAGGAGCATAATCATAGAGTATAAGGTTTTGATCTAAAGAACCACCCCTTACCGATATGCCGTTGCTAACGTCACCCGCGCTATTCACACCAGCTAATAAAGTCACACTCCTAAGTACATCGAATTCACCAAGTGCGGAAGGAAGTTTTTTCAATTGCGCTGCATCTAACCGCAGTACACCCATTTGTGGGGACTCGAGATTTTCGTTGATTTTCTTTGCTTTTACGACTACCTCTGACAACTGCTCGGTTTGCTGGGAAAGATAGATTTCGAGTGACCTATCCCTGTCTAAAACCAGCTGCTCCGTTCGCCCCTGAAATCCAACATAGGTAATCGCAATGGTATAGGTGTCAGCGGAAAGTGTAATTGAAAAAAATCCGTTTTCATTGGTCCTCCCACCGCAAGAACAGGGGCTTATTGCAATAGTTGCATTTTCAAGGGGAGTGCCTGTACTTTGCTCAATCACCTTTACCACAAGTTGATGTTCAGGATGCTGTGCAAAAGATGTACTTGTAAAAGCAAGAAAAAATAGCATATGGTAAAAACCCACAATCACTGTCCTCTTTAGAGATTTCAGTCTATCCATCCCACCGGTTTAATTGCTGTTCTAAAACGCGTTTCTAGACACGGCGCTATGGTATCATAAGCACAATCTTCCAGTGTAAAGCAGGTCTCTATTCCACAATAGAGCACACATTCACTAGTAAAATTATTGAATGGTTCAATGGCTGATTCGGGAATTGATTTTCTATCAATAAAAAGTGACATGGTCGTACTTGAAGCAGCTGTAAAACTGCCGAGAACATATTCTTCGTCGTCATCGGGGTTATAGATATTACCAACAAGGGCAGCGGGCGGGGGCGCATTTAGACCCGAATTATTGTCAACGATATCCTTAAGTACCTTATAATAGTCATACATGCTTTCCGCTAATGAAATCTGTTGAATCTCAACAACGATATTTTCATTAGTATATAAAAGTACATCCCCTACGGGCAAATTATTTACGATACCTCCTGCGATGAACTTATCGGAAAACAATTTAATATTTTCATTGTAACGTATTCGCCAACAATCGCCATCACAATTATAATCGGCATCCCCCAAATTTTCCAATCCCTCATTCTCTATATTTTCAAAATCTATGCATTCTCCGTTCCTAAAGATCTGATTTTCGCAGGTCTCACAAATTATGAGCCTCTCATAAGATCGGAACTTCCAAAAATAGTAGTTTTCTTCATCCGCTATATCATTTAAATCTATGGTAAGGGAATGACCGGGAACAAACTGATTAAGATCAGCCTTAAAGATCAATTCTGGATCATAGGTGGCCTTTAGGTTCGAAAACGCTACGGGTTTCAAGACCTCTTCCGATTTGGATCGATACTTCTTCCCGTCGGATAGTTCAATGTCAAGTTCCCATGATTCTCCGATAGAAATCATAAAATCATTTGGAGGCAAATAGATTCCGTTTTCCTCGGAAAGTGCTATGATTAGGCCGTTATCGCTATTGCGAAAGAAAACAGTCGCGCCTTCTATAAATTCATTTCTATACCCAATTGATGCAACAACCGATTCTGATATGGAAACATAAGAGGCACCGGCTTCTGTAGAGGCAAAGGCATCAATATAGATAAGCCCATCCTTAAATTCAAACTTTGGTTCTTCGGGTGCAATACAACCAAAACATAAAAATACAAAAAGAACAAAATATTTTTTTACCACCATATCAGTTGAATAAAATATCGATAGTGCTTACATCAACTAACGGTGGTTTTTGATTAATTGAATGGTCTGAAGGATTTTACCGAGGTAATTCTCAATAGTCGTAAATTACCATTGGTTGTTGCTCACCTGCACATTCAACACTAATTTAGCTAATTTTCAGGAGATACCCAAGACCCATTAAACCGCCCGTAGATGAAACCGTTTGGAAAAATTGGCATCGTCCTATTAAAGCTTCGTTTACGGAACTAATCAAAAGTTGGAATTGTATTCTTTGGCGATATGGGTTGTGGTGAACTGTTGTGCAATCCATATCAAACCGAAAAGTTATGGATACGTCGGAAAAGGGCGAATGTTTGGCTAGCTTCCGCTCATTAGATATACCAATTTCGTATCACTTTACTGGGAATCACTTAAGATTTACACACGGTTAGACTCAAACAAAACCTATTTTACTCTTGAAGCCAAGCCCAGCGAACAGCCCAATCCGATAAGGCATCACTGCGCCATTTTAATACGGTCTTGGCACCTTGCCATTTCGTATCGAACAATTGGGGGTCTGTTGAATCCGTATACCAATTTGCTCCTAACTTGTAACCGCTCGCTGAAGGTTTTCCAGGCCAAACGTTATTGACGACCAATTGACCTTTTTGCTCAGGAAAACCGGGAATATTGGAAGTCATCCCGTAGGTTAGAGTTTCAGATGTTTTTGGAGCATAACGAACCCCATATTTACCTCCACCAAGGTAAAACCCTGGCCATTTTTGTTCACCGACGCCTGCATGTACCGTCATTGTAAAACAAGTGGAATCAGAAGGGATGTTTATGTTGGGCCCATCCAATTGGAATTCGACAATCGAATATGTTGAAACGGTATCAGCCAATGTGGTAATTCGGTCAAAGATAAACCGTGGGCTATGGCTTGGTTTTTCAAAACTTCCTCCCCAACTATCGCCAAGTGGAATATTAGGGTCGCCGTTCAAAAGATAGAGTAGGGAAGGAGTATCTCCCATTTTGATATTTCCATCGTAATACCCTTTAAAACTTCTACCCAGATGCCCAGCCCCCTGTATATAGTTTCCGTAATAAGTATCATTTTTTAAAGAGTCGGGCACCTTGCTATCCGAAAAAAACCCTCGGTAGGACGCATTTGCCTCAATGAACCAAAGATTTGGAAAATTTTCCACGATATACGAATAGCTATTAGTGCTCCATTTTTTATTGGGACCACCGATCCAGTAAACTTTTATCGTGCTTGCGATTTCGGGAGCGTCATGTAAGGCCTGCGCCAAATCTTCAAGACCACCCCATACCAGAACCCAAAGAGGCCCTACAGCTTCTTTTTGGGCACTTTTAATAATCCAATCAGAGCCTTCGGTCGCAGATGAGTAACCGACAAAGGGTGCGGCACTTTTTCTTCCTTGTTTGGTTACGGCTCTTAATGAATCCGGTAAAGGAAATTCGGAACTATGCAGTTTTAATTTCGAAAAATCCTTCTCATATAATGCAATCATGTCTAGAATATTTTGCTTTGTACCAAAACCATAAGAGGGAGAAGAAACCAAACCTTCGGTTTCAAATTGGTCGCTATACATCAAAAAATGAATCATAGATTGATGGTCATCCGGGTCTGTGCCACCTATATCCGTACTGATAAGAATTCGAGGCTTGGCCGCGATTTGATTTTCATTATTGGTTTTGCAGCCACCAATAATTAAGAAGGAGAGAATACAAATCAATTTGTTCATGCTAGTTTTACTATATGCCCAAACTTGGATAGCAGGGTCCAACTTGGCCAATTTGGACTATTTAGGCACTACTGTTACAATTACCCGCTTATATCGTGACAATGAAGGTGTGCCTTTGTCAGCTAACTTCAAAATGAAATGTAGGGTTGCTTTTTTTTCAACTACAGGAGCCTTAAGATTTACAATATGAACGTTCTCGGCACCCAAATCTATCTTTTCCTTGTATGAACTTTCCTCCGGATAATGGAACCATAAATAACTCAGGTTATCACCATCGGGATCAGTAGATCTAAAAGCATCCAAACTAAAAGCTTCGCCCGATTTTACCCTTAGCCGTTCAGGATGGGTCAATACGGGAACGGGTGGATGATTAGCTTCTTCATACGGCAAGAGACACCAGTCCATTCGTGCAGCGAAATCATTTTGAAAATCAGCTCTCCAACGCCATAAAGTAGCCTTGTTGTCATTAAAAGTCAGGGTGTCCATTTTCACTGTACGTCCATATTCTTTAGCTAGGTAAGGGGTGTAATTATCGATGGTATTGGTCCAAATCGGCCTTGTTTCAGGGGCCAAGGTTACAATTGAACTACCTTTTTTAGTTTTTGAAAAATCAGGTTTGTAAAACGCATAACGACCTCCCCAGCCGCCCCATTCCGGATGTTCAGGTTGATTAAGTCCGTTGGGTATCAATGACAAAAAAGCAGGTGTATCACCCTCTACGCCCCAGGCAACATCTGGGTATTCGGCACCAAGTGGGCCATGATCTTGTTGAATGTTTTGAGCTATCCAACTATTGCTAATCGTTTTATTATCTATTCCCTTTATATAACTATTAATTCCTGTCCAGGTGGCCGTGGCATAATAATCCCCAGGACTGACGATATAGAACAAATCAGGAAAATTGTTTCGTATCCAAATACCACTATCGTCTTGGTCGGAAATGGTATAGACTCGGAGTTTCGAAATAAGTCTTTTAGCTTCTTTTTTACTATTCGTTTTCTGAATTTTATAAAGTGATTGTGCCAATGTGTTTACCC
This sequence comes from Maribacter sp., assembly GCA_029287355.1. Classification (GTDB taxonomy): domain Bacteria; phylum Bacteroidota; class Bacteroidia; order Flavobacteriales; family Flavobacteriaceae; genus Maribacter_C. The sequence goes on from JARFRH010000025.1 coordinate 18,803, forward strand.
CGCCCCAAACAGAAATCCACAATGGGCGATCATCTTTTTCTTCCAATATCTTGATAATCCATTCGGAACCCTCTGAATCTTTTCCATCGCCAACACCTTTCATGCCATATACGGAAAGCCCATTTTTGATTAGCGATATCATAGTTTCCCCTTCAGGAAATCCAACTTCATGCTGTAAAAGATTAGGTTGCACTTTGTCATAGGCCCGAATCACTCTTTCTATCGATTCCGGAGCTATTTTGTTCTGTTGCCAACACGAAGTTGTAGCAATAAGGCCTTTGATGTCAATCTGGTTGGCGTACAATAGCAAACGCACTAATGACTGTGTATCATCTGGATCGGCTTCAATATCGGTTAAGATGATTACCCTGTTTTTATCCCTTTGAGCAAAAGATACGAAATGGCCGATTAAAAAAGTTGAAATAATTAAAAAACAGGTCTTCATATTGTCATTGGTTTGTTCTTTTCAGCTTACTCTTAGCGGCAGACTTTACAATTTGGGTTGCTTAGTAGGTTAGGCCTTCGTCAAAATGAAACAACGCATAAGAGGGCCCCTCCATATACCCGGGGACATCCGATTTTTGGTTTTGGGCTGCTTCGTCTGAAATAGGTGTCGTAAAAGGCATTTTTCCTGTTGGATTGAATTTGCCCATGACAATGTCTAAAATGGCTTCAGGAGTTGTTCCGAATGTTGCCAAGACACCCATTATGTTGTTAGAGCCATCGGTATAAATCTCATTAATAGCCCAAGGGTTTGTATAATTCAGAACCAGAATTGTTGGTTTCTGGGCGGCCAATTTGTTCACGTAATCAACATCAATGCCATTATTGGACAAGTTTACATGCAAGGGACTGCCATCGGATTGGAACAGCGATTTTCCCTTTGGTATAAGCCATAGAATATTGACGTCGGCTTTATCCGGATTGTCCACAAATTCTATATCCCATACATTTTCATCGGAATTAAAAATAGTAGAAGGTGACCCTCCTCTTTGTTTTAAATACGTTTCAAAATATACTTTTGTTTTTGATTTTAACGGCAGGGTATTTCCTTTATTTCTCAATAATACGATGGACTTTCTGAGCGCTAGGTCAGCACGTTTTTGAAATTCGGGCTTCTTGATAAATTCACTGGCCATCTCCTCCACATAGGGGTTTTCAAAAATGCCCAGTTGAAATTTCTCTATCAATAGTTTATGAATCGATGCATCAACTAAGGGCTCAAGCTCTGGGTATTTGTTCAGGGTCTCTATCAATAATCCGGGATCTGCGGATCCTGAGAAGAGATTAATTCCTGCTTCAAGCGCCTTTTTATAGCGGTCATGAATACTTAAATCTTCAACCCCCCATGGCATCATTTCTATGGGGCCGGTATCAGAATTAATGATTCCTTTAAAACCCAATTGTCCTCGTAAAACTTCTTGTAGAATTTGTTTATTGAAAGCGAAACCTACCTCTTCATATTCGGTACCCGCTGGATAGGAATAATATGGCATTATTGAAGATGTTCCGGCATCAATAGCAGCTTTGAACGGTATCAGGTTGTTTTCGAACATACCACCAGGGTACACTTCTTTTTTGCCCCAATCAAAATGTGGGTCTTGCCCACCTTCTGCCGAACCCCCACCTGGAAAATGTTTGGTAGTCAAAGCGACAGAACTGGAATTTAATTGTTCTCCTTGAAAGCCCAAAACTACTTCACGCATCACATCAGCGGCCAACTTGGCATCTTCCCCAAAAGTGCCTTCCACACGTTGCCAACGGGGTTCTGTTGCTAGATCGGCCATGTACATATAACCTTTGTTGATACCCGTTGCACGCCATTCTTGTCGTGAGATATCGGCAAAATCACGAACTAATTCAAAATCCCTCATCGCCGCAAGTCCCAATTCTCCCGGAAAAGCCGTAAATGGGGTATTGCCAACACTAAGACCTACCGCGGCATCTGAAGAAATATGGTTTCTAGGATTGGAAGCAATGGTCGCGGGAATCCCAAATTCACCAGCTTCACATACGGTTTGGAGCCTGTTGGCCCATTTTGCCAAGGTATCTACGGCTGCATTGGCCCTTAAGATAAAATGTCTTTTGAAATACCGATTTACATCTTTTGTAGTACCTGCTGAAGACACCATTGTTGCGCCTAACGGTTTTCTGGTAAAAAAATTAACATCACTGGCCATATCGGTTTCATTAAAATCGCTAGTGATTGAATCATTGTTTCCTCCACCTCCAAAAGAGGCTTCGTTTTTCAATCTGGTAGTACTGATCAGCATCAAGCCGGCTTTCTGATTCAAGCTCAGTTTTGTAAGGAGGTCCGTACTTCTTTCCTGAGCTGGTAAACGCCAATCTTCATAAGAATCCAATTGACTATTTTGATTAAGGTCTTTGAACATCAACCCATCGATTTCCAGAATTTTTGCCGTACGGTATCCCAATCGTGGTTGGTTTTGGTTCGCATCATACGAGTTCTCTTCATTACCCCCACACGACAGCAAAAGTATACAGCCGAAAAGCAAGTGGAATCTAATGGTAGACTTTATACTATTCTCCAAATTTCTCATATTTATATCTATTATTTTGTAAATCAACTGGAAAAATGATCGCGAATCAAAAACTTACAATATGCTACATACGAATTTAATGCTTTTTTTGGTTGGTATTTCATGCCTCAGTAAACGCCTACTTTAGAAAACAGTATTCATTTATCCTTCACATGAGAACAACTGTTTCATTCACGGTTTCTTTTCATACTCTATATTACTTCACCTTTTATGGGTCTAAATCTAAGGCTGAATTATCAGTGGAAGAACGCACAAAAACAGGTCTCACTAATGGCATGGTTCGCGTTTCGGTAGCTTAGGAACATACCGATGTTAGTATTGGCGATATCCGTGAAGGTTTAAACTAAAAAAAGCTGCACACTTAACATTAAAAGTGTACAGCCTTCAGATGAATTCAAAAACGTTTACCCTAGTACTTGTTTTTCTGAAATAAAGGGTTGATTGTAGTATCGTTTTCCTGTGGATTTATACATGGCATTTGCCAATGCGCCAATTATAGGGGGTAATGAAGGTTCTCCCAACCCTGTGGGATCTATTCCGTTATCAACGAAGAAACTTTCGATTTCCTTGGGTGCCTGTTGCTGTCGAATCAACTGATAGGTATCGAAATTCTCTTGTATGGGCTTCCCATTTTCGAAAGTCATTTCGCTATAGGTTGCATGACCAATTCCATCAATGATACCACCTTCAATTTGATTTTTTGCACTTAAAGGGTTCACGACTATTCCGCAATCCACCGCACACCAAACTTTCTGAACTCTAGGGGTATTGCCTTCCATTTCAAGATCTAGAACTTGTGCGACATACGAGTTGTGGCAATAGTAGGCCGATACACCTCTTGCTTTGCCTCCATTGGTCCAACCTGATTTTTCTTTGACCAACTCCAATACGCCGGCATAACGTTTAGGGTCATAATCGTTTTTCTCGGGATCACCTACGGGATTGTTGATAGCACGATCAAAAAGTTCTAATCGAAAATCGATTGGGTCTTTGCCTGCAGCTTCTGCCACCTCGTCGATAAAAGATTGCTCGGCCCCTGCGATAAAGTTAGAGCGTGGGGCTCTCCAAGCGCCAGTAGTGACATTGGATTCCAAGGTGTATTTTTCAGCCAAGAAATTGTCAACGGTACCGGCCGGGAAACGATTCTCGAATACTAGATCATCATTTGCGCCCGCACCCTTTACATGCCATGCAATTAGGTTTCCTTCCTTGTCCAGGCCGGCCTTGTAGGTTATTTTATATGCAGGCCGATATGTACCCTGTGTCATATCATCCTCGCGGGAATAGACCAATTTTATCGGAGCTTGCATTTGTTTGGAAATTACTGCAGCTTCAACTCCAAAATGGCCATATAATCGGCGACCAAAACCGCCACCCATACGGGTCATCATAATATCGATCTTTTCCAAGGGCATATCCAATACGGAAACCAAAGTTTTTTCTAAAAATTCGGGTGTTTGAACAGGACCTTTCAGCATAGCTTTTTCCGAGGTTACATGCGCGAAAAAGTTCATGGGTTCCATCGTATTGTGTGCCAAGAAGGGTGCGCTGTATGTGCGCTCGATGACTTGAGCAGCATTCTTGAAAGCTTTTTTCACATCACCGTCTTGGCGAGCTGGTGCCGCTGCGGTAGTATTCAATAATTTGGTTAATGCGGCGTCATGATCACTACTACTTTCAGGTTTGGAAGCCTCTTCCCACTGAACCTTCAATGCTTTTTTAGCTTGCATGCACTGCCAAGTAGATGCACCTACAACAGCAACTAATTCAGCAATTCCGCCGCCATCGGACCATTGTTTTTCAACGCCTTCGGGATAAACCTCAATGGGAAAAACATCTTTAATGCCCGGCATCGCTTTTACCGATTCGGTATCCATTGATTTATATTTCATTCCAAATGCCGGAGGATGAACGATCATAGCGATTAGCATTCCCTCCTCATCAATATCCAATCCGAACAAAGGCTTTCCTGTTATAATGTCAAGACCGTCAACGTTTTTTCTATCCGTTCCAATAATCTTAAAATCTTTTACTTCTTTTAAGGCTACTTCTTCAGGTACGGCCATCGCTCCGGCGGCCGAAGCCATTTCGCCATAATTCGCTGATTTGTTGGATGCCTCGTGCGACAATATTCCTTCGTTTGTGGTAATTTCATCGGCCGGTACTTGCCAAGCTTCCGCTGCCGCTGCGATAAGCATATGTCGAGCAGTTGCTCCTGCCATGCGCAAGCTTTCCCATCCTTGACGGATTGATTGACTACCCCCAGCGAGTTGTCGAGTGAAAATATCCGTGTTCAAGGCGGCTTGTTCTACGGTAACGTCATCCCAATCAACATCCAATTCTTCGGCGATGATCATGGGCATGGCCGTTTTCACATTCTGCCCGATTTCGGGGTTAGGCGACATGATGGTCACCATACCATTATCGGCAATCTTTAAAAATCCATTGATATCGAACCACTCCTTGGGCATGCTCTTTATTTGCTCAGGAGTTGGTTTGCAAGACGCCAGCCAACTAAAGCCTAAAATCATACCGCCACCCGCCAAGGTCGAGCCTTTTAAGAAAGAACGTCTATTATATGTTGTTTTTACAAGTGTCATTTTCTTTGTTTTTTAAGTCCCTAGAGATTTTTAAGCATTTTCGGAAGTAGCGGCTCTCATAATGGCCTTTTTGATTCTGGTATACGTTCCACATCGGCAGATATTGCCGTTCATTGCCGTTTCTATTTCGGCCTCTGTCGGGTTTGAGTTGCTTTTCAAAAATGCACTGGCATTCATGATTTGACCTGCTTGGCAATAGCCACATTGATATACATCTTCTTCCAGCCAAGCTTTTTGTACAGGGTGGTCGCCATTTTCCGATAGTCCTTCGATAGTAGTAATGGGTTTTTCGCCGACGGACGAGACCGTTAACTGGCAGGATCGTACCGCATCATCACCTAGATGAATGGTACATGCACCGCATTGTGCGATACCACAGCCATATTTTGTTCCGACTAACTTGATGTGGTCACGCAAGACCCAGAGCATTGGTGTCGATGGGTCAACGTCTATTTCTTGCTGTACCCCGTTGATGTTAAGAGTGTAATTTGCCATGATTATAGTATAAGTGAATGAATGTTATGAAGTTAAGTAATTTATGGATGCCGAAAAAGGCATAATCGAACAATTCTTGTAAAAATCTAGGTAAAATATTTGAAATACAAGTACTTATGGGTGTTTTAACCTCCGACAATTGCGAATTATAGTTCATTCTTATAGACCTTCCCATCTTTCATAATCAGTTTCAGGTTTTTTTCAGGATGTGCCACAACCTCAATGTCTTCCAAGGGATTGCCTTCGTAAATCAATAAATCGGCATACGCACCTGCTTCGATAACACCCAATTTTCCTTCCCGATATGGGTTGATTTTCCCCGATAAATTAAACAAACGCGCGTTTTCCGAAGTAGCTTGTTTCAAGATTTCCAAAGGCGAATACCATGATGTACGCGTTGTAAATTCAGTCAATGCGTAGGCTTCGTAACCCAAGGCCCCGTAGGCATCGGAACCAAACCCTACATTGATATCGTATTTTTTGGCCAGTTTAAAGACAGTATCCGTTCCTTCTAACACGGGCTTAATTTTTTTATACAAAGCCTTGGGAATCGTATCCTTTCCTGGCACCCAAAAACTTGCAGGGGTTTCAGTCCAGAAAGCTTGTGGCACCAGCCATGCATCTTTTTCCTTGATCAGTTTCACGGTTTCCTCGTTAATGAGATGGCCGTGGTCCAAACATTTGACTCCTGCATTCAACGCGCGAATGGCACCTTTGGATTCGTAAATATGAACCGCCACATAGGTATCCCAATCGGTGGCTGCCTGCACAGCAGCCTCGAGTTCTTCAGCAGTGAACTGTACGGAATGAATCGGGTCAAAATCAGAAGCAATGCCACCGCCTGCCATCACTTTAAGTTGGGTGGCCCCATGTCTAAGGTTTTCACGGGCTGCCTTTAGTACCTCGGGCACTCCATCAACTACAAAAGACCAGCCGAGGGCATCCGATGCATGCATTTGGCCTCCCGACAACAAAACACTTGGTTCATTGGCACTGCGAAAATCACCATGCCCGGAAGTTTGGCTGATGTATGCCCCTGAAGGATAAATGCGGGGTCCGGGTACCAAGCCTTCATCTACGGCTCTTTTAACACCAAAAACAGGCCCGCCCAAATCACGTACCGTTGTAAAACCCAGCATCAAAAAATTCTCGGCTGCTTTGGCCGTTTTAATAGCGGTGTACATCCAATGGGCATCGTTTCTTGCTTCGCTACCGCTCATAGTTGCCGATAAATGCACGTGGGCATCCGATAGTCCGGGTATTAGTGTTTTACCACCGCCATCCAGTACCATGGCGCCATTTGGTTCAGAAATGTTCTTTGCTACCTTTTTAATTAAGTTATCCTCAATAAGTACACTAAGATTTGTGCTAAGGGAATTGCTGGTTCCATCCCAGACATTGACATTTTTGATTAGAATAATAGTTTGAGTATAGGAAGCAAAACTTATAACCAATAAAAGCAGCGTTAGAAATGTGGTTTTCATAAAGGCAATGTTGTCATTAATACGGTAGATTTCAAGCAGGAAGGTACTCTTTTCTATTTATAGCTCAATTTCTGCTTTTTCATTGCTCGCCGATAATTCATGGCCACAGCATCAAATTTCAAATGCAGCTCTTCGGTAAAATCAAAGGGCACTTGCTCAGGGCGTTGTGATTCGACTATACGTTTGTCTTGGTCAAAAATTACCTGTTCAAAATCTTGTAAAATGGTATCGGGTTCGTCTAGATCATAATTTCGACCTATGATACAGAATCCTCGGCATTTATTATGTGAGATAGGCTGCGATGTAAAAAAGTAAACCATGCCTTTTTCGCCACCCCATCCCAACCGTAAAACGATGGTAAAGGGTAGGTGGAGTTCATATACACTTTGACGCTCTGGTTTTACGACATCATCATTGGCAAAAATGGGAAAGTCATCACTGTTGGTTGCTTCTGGTCTCACTACCGAATAGTGTAAAACGGAATCTTTGACAGTAACTTTACATTCAGGTACCTTAGGTCGCTCCGGATCTCCCAGTAGTCCGGGATGCACCCATGGAAAATGTCCGAAATCGGTAAAATTTTCGACCTGTCTAGAGCTGTCACTTTTCCAGTTGAAGGGGCCGGTATTGACCAATTTCCAGTCATCACTTTCGTATTCCGGAATATCCGGAAGGTCATAAACAGGCTCCTTTAAAGCAACCCATACCAAACCGAATTTTTCTTGACAATGGTACCTTGGAGTTTTCGCTTTACTCGGTATTTCTGCTTCGGGTGCTTGCGGAATTTTCACACAATGTCCTTTTTTGTCAAATTGCCAAGCGTGATATGGACATACCAGACAATCGTCCTTAATCCAACCTAAAGACAAGGCGGTGCCGCGGTGGATACAAATATCGCGCATAGCATGTGCATCCCCATCGGTAGTACGCCAAACTACGATTGCCTCATCCAATAGAAAGGTACCGAACGGTTTGTCAGCCTCTATTTCATGACTATATCCAACTGGGTGCCAGCAGGCAAATAGTTTTTCAGGAAAAATAGTATCAGTATGTGCCATAAAACTGTTTTTTATTTACATGAACAAATGTTCATGTAAATATATTGTAATTGTTGCTAATCAACAAACTTTTCTTTCTTTTGCAGGGATTCAATTCATATACATGAAAAAGAGCAAGAAGAAAGAACGGTTTTTGGCTGTAGTATTGAAACTCATTCACAAGAAGGGCTTTAAAGCGACTACCATGCGTGATATCGCTCAAGAACTGAATTTCGAAGTGGCTAATGTGTATAATTATATCGATTCAAAACAGTCCTTATTAGAAGGATATATTTTTGAAACGCAAGATGAGTTTCATGCAGCTCTCGATCCCATTTTAGATTCCACATTTAGCCCTAAAGAAAAACTGCGACTTATGGTCTCTTCATATATTCGAATTACAACAAAGCGGCCTTACGAGCAAGCCTTACTCGTGAATGAATGGCGTAATTTAAAGGAACCGAGACTTCAAGAATTCATAACGCGCAGAAAGGATTATGAAAATAAGCTGATGGACATTATTAATGAAGGCGTTGAACAAGGTCAGTTCAGAAAACTGGATATTGAAATGACGGCACAAACGATTTTGGCTTCCTTACGTTGGCTACACAACAAGTATCTGCGATCGGAGTCGTCGATTACTCCCGTTGAAGTCGAGAAACAGTTGATGGCTTTTATTTTCGAGGGTATTTCGAAGGACCAGTAGTAGCCTCCGAACCCAGTTGATGTATTAGCACTTTCCCTAATTTAACTATCTTAGCAACATGCTCTCCAAAAAGACAAAATACGGCCTAAAGGCACTCACTTTTCTAGCTTCCCAAAAGGGAAAGGATCCCGTGCAGATTGCTGAGATAGCGAAACAAGAAAATATCTCCCAAAAATTTTTAGAAAGCATTTTACTATCGCTTCGAAAAACGGGATTTCTGGGTTCAAAAAAAGGAAAGGGCGGGGGATACTATCTGATAAAAGATCCAAAGGAAGTTCTCATGACAGATGTTATGCGCGTTTTGGAAGGGCCCATCTCAATGGTGCCCTGTGTGAGTTTGAATTTCTACGAAAAATGCGATGATTGTCCTGACGAGGATGCCTGCTCTGTGCATAAGCTGATGTTAAAGGTAAGAGACGCCAACTTAGCGGTGTACCGCAATAATACGCTTGCCGATTTATTACTGTAAATCTAAATCCTTTCCGTGCCCGCGCAGAACTCGTTACAATGAACTTACCTGCTGGCAGGTCGGGGGTAGTAATCCGTGCCGATTTCATTAATCTTCTTTAAACTGCTCTAGGATCGTTTATTCTATAAAAATACATTTGGAATAGTATTAATCTACTAATTCTATAGGATAAATGTTAAATTTTACCAAGAAGTCCTTTTAACGCAATAATTTTGGTTTACATTTGTTTATTCTATAAAAACCATAGGATAATTAGATTAATAGTTTTTTGAATGATAGTTGACCAAATACTTTTAAAAAATCAGGAAGCTTCTGCCAAGTTCGAAACCGATAATAAATCGGAAAGGCCCATCAGAAGTGTCGCTAAAGCAATAAGTTGGAGAATTGTCGGAACTTTAGATACCTTATTGATATCATACATCCTAATCGGGGAGGTGGCCATTGCGGCCTCAATAGCTTCCATCGATTTTATAACGAAAATGTTCCTCTACTTTTTTCATGAACGTCTTTGGAACAGAATAAACTGGGGTAAATAAATACAAAACCATGGCTTTTACACAAGAACAAATCGAAAATTTAAACATTCAATTTATAGGAATTCCTCCAGGGGAAATCATTTCTTGGGCAATTAAGAATTCTAAAAATGCTGTGATCACAACCAATTTTCGCCCTTATGAAGTGGCTATTCTTTACGCGGTGGTTGATGTAAAAAAAGGCATACCGGTGATATGGTGTGATACGGGTTACAATACACCAAACACCTATGCGCATGCAGAAGAATTAATTGAGCGATTAGATTTGAATATAGATTTGTATGTGCCTAAACAAACATCGTCTCATCGCGATTCGGTTATGGGCATTCCGAATATTGAAGACCCGAGGCATGTGGCGTTTACCGAACAAGTAAAATTGGAACCCTTCAGAAGGGCAATGGCAATTCATCAACCCGATGTTTGGTTTACCAACCTCAGAAAAGGACAAACTGCACATCGTGATAAGTTAGATATTCTAAGTCTTAGTAGTGATGGAGTGTTAAAGGTAAGTCCGTTTTACCATTGGAACGATATCCAGCTCGATTTGTATTTAAAGGAAAGAAACCTTCCTAATGAGCATCACTATTTTGACCCAACGAAGGTATTGGAAAACCGTGAGTGTGGTCTGCACACCTGAAGTACAAGGAACAAAATTAGAAGTTCGAAACACAGAATTAGATAAATCAATGATTTTGGGCTTGAACTTGATACTTGAATTTTTTTTATGAACAACAGCACAGCATTTATCAACGCACTCGAAAACGAAGCCATCTACATCTTTAGGGAAGTGGCGGCTCAATTCGAAAAACCAGTTCTTCTCTTTTCAGGAGGAAAGGATTCCATCACTTTAGTCCGAATAGCGCAAAAGGCTTTTTGGCCTGCTAAAATTCCGTTTCCGTTGATGCATATAGATACGGGACATAATTTTCCCGAAACTATTGAATTCAGGGATAGACTCGTAGAAGAACTCGGTTTAGAACTTATAGTTCGAAATGTTCAAGATTCCATCGACCAAGGAAAAGTCAAAGAAGAATCAGGTAAATATTCTAGTCGCAATTCGCTGCAAACCACCACCCTATTGGATGCTATCGAAGAATTTAAATTCGACGCTTGTATCGGTGGAGCCAGAAGGGATGAGGAAAAAGCAAGGGCTAAGGAGCGTATTTTTTCTGTTCGCGATGATTTCGGTCAATGGGACGAAAGAAACCAACGCCCCGAATTATTCGATATGTTAAACGGCGAAATCGAATTAGGACAAAACGTTCGGGTCTTCCCCATATCAAACTGGACGGAATTGGATGTATGGTCTTTTATCGAGAAAGAGGGCATTGAAATTCCGTCGATATACTTTGCGCACAAAAGAAAGGTTTTTTTGAGAGACGGATTGATTTGGTCACATTCTGATTATGTATTCCAAGAGGATGATGAAGAAGTTCTGGAGCGAATGGTGCGATTTAGAACCGTAGGCGATATGAGTTGTACGGCAGCAGTATTTTCAGAAGCAGCCGATATTGAATCCGTAGTACAGGAAATCAGAGATTCAACCATTTCAGAAAGAGGAGCGCGAATCGATGACAAACGCTCGGAAGCGGCAATGGAAAAAAGAAAACAACAAGGATATTTTTAATATGGTAGACAGTTGTCGCTCGTTCGTTGACAGAAAAACGAAAATCGGGAACCGACAACCATCCACCAACAACGGACGACGAAATTGGAAGTACTAAAAATAGCAACAGCAGGAAGTGTCGATGACGGAAAGAGCACCTTGATAGGTCGCTTGCTCTATGATACCAAATCATTGACCACCGATAAATTAGAGGCCATTGAGAAAACCAGTAAAAGGAATGGGTATGATTATCTAGACTTTTCTTTGGCAACCGACGGCTTAGTAGCCGAGCGCGAACAAGGAATTACCATTGATGTGGCGCACATCTACTTTTCAACGGCTACTAAAAGTTATATTATTGCAGATACTCCAGGTCATGTGGAATATACTCGAAATATGGTCACAGGGGCTTCAACTTCGCAAGCCGCGATTATTTTGATTGATGCCAGAAAGGGAGTTATCGAACAGACCAATCGACATTTTTTTATCAATAACCTTTTACGAATTAAAGAAGTTGTGGTAGCCATTAATAAAATGGATTTGGTAGACTTCTCAGAAGAAAGATACAAGGAGATAAAAACCGATTTCGAACAGTTGATGGCAAAACGTGATTATCTGGGCCAGAAAATTACCTTCATTCCTGTTAGTGCATTGAAAGGTGATAATGTGGTCAACAAATCTGAAAATACACCTTGGTACAAGGGTGAAACGCTTTTGGAGCATTTAGAGCGTTTAGATTTAGCTGCCGTATCTAATGTAGGTACACCAAGATTTCCGGTCCAATATGTCATCCGTCCAAAGACAGAAGATTTTCATGATTTCAGAGGCTTTGCTGGCAAAGTGTATGGGGGAGAGCTAAGTGTAGGTGATGCCGTTATTGCACTCCCATCCCAAACAAAGTCGAAAATAAAGGAAATCTATTTTTACGATAAAAAATATCAAACCGCTGCCAGAAGGTCATCCGTAACCATAACATTAGAGGACGAAATCAACATTAGTCGGGGAGATATGTTAGTTAAGGTGGGTGATTTGCCTACTGTTGAAAAACAGTTTACAGCAACCATCTCATGGATGGATTCTGAAAACCTAACTCCGGGTAAAAAATATGTAGTACAGCATGGTGTCAATAAGGTATTGGCCAAAGTGGATCATATTCATCATAAAATCAATCCCGATTATTCCGGTATCGATACTGAAGTTCAAAGTCTCGGCATGAATGATATTGCCCAGGTAAGGTTTAAATTGAACAAACCTATTTTTTATGATAGGTTCAAGAAGCATCGTACTAATGGCTCATTCATCCTTATTGATACGCAATCGAATAGTACCGTAGGAGCAGGGTTTATTCAATAGCGGATTAAATGCATATCCGTGTCTGTGCTGAACTCGTTTTTGTAAAGGCGGATACCTTTCAAATACAAAGATCAATTAAACCTATTAAATCTATAGGAAATATATAATAAAGTCTAGAGTCTAATATATAGCTGCTAGCATCCAACGAAAATGCAAAGTTTTAGAACAGAAATAGAAAATCCAGTAGTGGAAAAGGACATCCTCGAATTGGAACGTAAAATACACCAATTCAAGGAAGGGGGTTTAGACGAGGAGAAATTCCGAAGTTTGAGACTTGCCCGTGGGGTTTACGGTCAAAGACAACAGGGGGTACAAATGATTCGTATCAAACTACCATATGGTAAGGTGACCGCTAATCAATTGCATCGCATTTGTGCTGTTTCCGATGAATACTCCACAGGGCGTTTGCATATCACGACACGCCAAGACATTCAAATCCATTATGTTGATTTGGACAAGACCCCAGAGCTTTGGGCCAAATTGGAAAAGGATGAGGTCACCCTACGTGAAGCTTGTGGCAATACCGTTCGAAATGTGACGGCAAGTGAAACTGCCGGTATAGATGTTGATGAGCCTTTTGATGTTTCCCCTTATGCGGAGGCCTTGTTCAAGTACTTTTTGAGAAATCCCATCAGTCAAGAAATGGGAAGAAAGTTCAAGGTTTCCTTCTCGGCAAGTGATGCTGATACAGGCTTATCCTATATGCATGATTTGGGCTTTATCGCTAAAATTAACAATGGTATCAAAGGTTTTAAAGTGATGCTTGGTGGTGGATTGGGTTCAAGACCGAGACATGCCGATGTGCTTTTTGAATTTTTAGCTTCAGATAAAATCATTCCTTTAATGGATGGAGTGATACGCGTTTTTGACCGCTATGGTGAACGAAAAAGTAGAGCGAAAGCACGTTTGAAATTTGTGTTGAAAGATATAGGATTAGATGGATTCAAGACGCTTTTAGCAAAAGAGCAAAAGGCAATTCCTTATAAAATATTTCCGATAGACGCCTTAGCTTACCCAAAAATAGAAATCTCAAAGAAGCCCGTACCCAAGGTAGTAGTAGAAGATAAAAATGCATTTGAAAAATGGAAATCCACTAATTTGGTGGCCCAAAAGCAAGGTGGTTTCGTCGCTATCGGTATCAAAGTGCTCTTAGGTGATTTTTATACGGATAAAGCAAGACTATTAGCTGATCTGGTTCAGAACTATGCTGCCGGTGAAATTCGCTTATCCCTAAGACAAAATATTTTGATTCCATATGTACGGGAAGAACTGATACCTTTTTTCTATACCGAACTTAAAAAGTTGGGATTCGTTGAAGCTGGTTATAACAAGGCCTTGGATATTACAGCTTGTCCCGGTACGGACACCTGTAATTTGGGTATTGCGAGTAGCACTGGAATTGCAAAGGAATTAGAGCGCGTTATCAAAGCCGAATATCCTCAGTATATCGGTAATTCAGATGTTGTTATTAAAATTAGCGGATGTATGAATGCCTGTGGTCAGCATAACATGGCCAACATCGGCTTTCAGGGTATGAGTATCCGAACCAAGGATAAATTGGTGGCTCCTGCGCTTCAAGTATTATTGGGTGGGGGAAATATTGGAAATGGAGAAGGTCGTTTTGCGGACAAAGTTGTCAAAGTACCAAGCAAAAGAGGGCCGGAAGCATTGCGCTTGATTTTAAATGATTTTGATGCTAATGGAAATGGTCGCAGCTATGCCGATTATTATGCGCAAAAAGGGGAGCCCTATTTCTATGATTTTTTAAAACCACTAACCGACATCGAAAATCTATCACAAGAAGATTTCATTGATTGGGGAACTACTGAAAAATATAAAAAGGAAATCGGTATCGGTGAATGTGCCGGTGTTGTCATCGACTTAATTGCCACACTACTATTTGAGAGTATAGAAAAGATTCGTAATGCGGAGGAAACTTTGGTGGAAGAAAAATGGGCCGCAAGTATTTACCATTCCTATTCCTCGATGGTCAATTCAGCAAAAGCATTACTGACTGCTGAAAAAACAAAAACCAATACCCATGCTAGTATTATCAGGGATTTTGATGAAAAATTCATCGCATCTGGGAGAATTTCTTTGGAACAAGGATTCGAGGACATGGTATTACAGTTAAACAAAAATAAGCCTACCCTGGAATTTGCGCAAACGTATTTAAATACAGCAAAAGCATTTCTAACGAAAGTAGAAGCTTTTAGAAAATCGGAGTTGGCATATGCATAATACAGCAAAATTAACGGTAGTAGGAGCGGGCCCTGGTGATGTTGAACTCATTACATTAAAGGCCATCAAGGCTTTACAAAACGCGGATGTGGTTTTGTACGATGCCTTAGTGGATACGGAATTATTGGAATATGCACCGAGAGCGGAACAGATTTTTGTAGGAAAACGCAAGGGTTGCTATTCTTACCAACAAGAACAAATCAATGAACTTATTGTAAGTCGTGCTAAAAGTCATGGACGCGTAGTACGATTAAAAGGGGGAGACCCTTTTGTTTTTGGACGTGGAGCTGAAGAAATGGAATATGCGGCAGCACATGGGTTAGAAGTTGTCTTGGTGCCGGGAATTTCATCTTGTCTTTCAGTACCGGCAGCTCAAAATATTCCTGTGACCAAAAGGGGTTCTGCGGAAAGTTTTTGGGTTATTACTGGCACAACAAAAGAGCACAAATTATCGAATGATATTGGCTTAGCAGCCAAATCAAGCGCTACCGTGGTTATTTTGATGGGAATGTCAAAACTTCCTCAAATCGTTGAACTTTTCAAAAAAGAAGGAAGGTCGAAAACGCCAATCGCAATCATACAGAATGGTACAAGAGCGAATGAAAAGGTTGGCGTGGGTACGATTGAATCTATCATAAAAGTAGTTGAAATACAACAATTGACCAATCCGGCCATTATCATTATTGGAGCAGTGGTTCGTCATCGTGAACAAATTTTAGAGATTCAAGAAAAGTATGGTGAATCTGAACTAGTATATTGATCATGGAACGAAACAACCTATATCCTATTTTTTTGAAAACTTCCAACCTGCACATTTTAATTGTGGGTGGTGGAAATGTAGCAGAAGAAAAATTGACCTTTTTGACAAAATCGAGTCCCGATGCAAAAGTGACTATGGTTTCCCCGATGTTTCGTCAAGCCACAAAAGCCTTGGCTGAAAAATATAATGTAACGCTGATTATCGATGCCTACCAAGAGTACTATCTATTAGGAAAACATATGGTTGTAGCGACAACCGATAGTCCTGAGGTAAATGTGGCTGTCTACAAAGATTGTAGAAAATTGGATAAATTGGTGAATGTAGCCGATAATCCGCCCTATTGTGATTTCTATATGGGCGGAATCGTGACAAAGGGCAATGTGAAAATTGCCATTTCAACCAATGGAAAATCCCCGACGACTGCAAAACGGTTACGTCAATTTTTTGAAGATATCATTCCTGAGGATATTAGTGAAATGGTTCAGAACCTGAACAGATATAGAAAAACGATAAAGGGTGATTTTGAGCAAAAAGTGGATAAAATGAATGAAATAACCCAAAAACTAGTGGAAAAAGTGTAAAAAGGAATCGAAAAGGCTAATAAATGGTAATGTTGTGGGCACCTTACTTCTGACTCGTGTCGACACATCGGGAACTTTGGGCAGCTTGAAGGTTTCGAGGGTGCCAAAAAAGAAGCCAAAAGAGTGGTCGTTCGAATTATCGCCTGATAGTTTCTTATGCTAATAGATTAGCTACAATCGCTAACTCGTTTTTGAGTTGGCGATTTTTTGATGTTGCACTGTATAAAAACGTGCTGTTTTCTTGGATTTCATTCCCCTGTGCCGTTTCTTTGCCTTCAGTTCATTAATACATTGAAATAGTTATCAAGAAAGGCGGAGGGATTAGACCCTATGAAGCCTTAGCAACCCTTTATCTTTAAAGAAGGTGCTACGTTCTATCTTAATCCTTAATACATTTCAGGGCCTGTTCAAGAAATCAACAGGGTTTAAGGCAGATAACAAGAGAAAAGACAGATCGTCTATACTTTTCCTTTCTTGATAGTTTGCATAACCAATTCATTGTTTTTGGCGATAAATTTATGGTACATATCAAAGACATCTTACAAAAGAGAATACTAGTGCTGGATGGCGCCATGGGTACCATGCTGCAGCGTTATAAATTTAAGGAGGAGGACTTTCGAGGGAATCGTTTCAAAGATTGGAAACATCCCTTGCAGGGAAATAACGACTTATTGTCATTGACCCAACCAAAAGCCATAGCTGAAGTCCATCGAAAGTATTTTGCTGCCGGGGCAGATATCGTAGAGACCAATACGTTTTCAGGAACTACCATAGCCATGGCCGACTATAATATGGAAGATTTGGATTATGAACTGAATTACGAGTCAGCGAGAATAGCCAAAGAGGTGGCGGATCGATTCACCGAAAGCGAACCGGATAAACCAAGATTTGTAGCCGGTAGTATCGGACCGACCAATAAAACGGCAAGTATGTCTCCTGATGTAAATGACCCAGGATTTCGAGCCATTTCTTTTGATGAATTGCGCATCGCTTATAAACAACAAGTGGAGGCATTACTTGATGGTGGGGCAGACATCCTCTTGGTAGAAACGATTTTCGATACATTGAATGCCAAAGCGGCACTTTTTGCTATTGAGGAGGTAAAAGAAGAACGGAATATCGATGTCCCCATTATGGTCAGCGGTACCATTACGGATGCCTCAGGAAGAACCCTTTCAGGGCAAACCGCAGAGGCTTTTTTGATTTCGATTTCACACATCCCGGTTTTATCCGTCGGATTTAATTGTGCTTTGGGGGCTAGTCAATTAGTTCCCCATTTAGAAGTTTTATCAAGCAGAACAGACCATGCTATTTCAGCACATCCCAATGCGGGTTTGCCCAATGCTTTTGGAGAATATGATGAATCCCCTGAACAAATGGCAGAACAGATCAAGGAATATGTGGAAAAAAAATTGGTCAATATAGTCGGGGGATGTTGCGGAACTACACCTGAACATATTACTGCAATTGCCGAGCTTGTGAAGCAATATGACCCTAGAAATTTGATAGTTGAAAAAGTTTAAATGACTGAAACTAAACCAAAATATTTGAAGTTAAGCGGTCTCGAACCACTTGTAGTCACCCCTGAAACTAATTTCATAAATGTTGGGGAGCGGACCAATGTGGCCGGTTCAAAGAAGTTTCTTAGGCTTATCAAAGAGGAGAAGTTCGAGGAGGCTTTAGATATTGCCCGTCACCAGGTCGAGGGTGGTGCCCAAATTATCGATATCAATATGGACGACGGCTTGATCGACGGTAAGGAGGCTATGGTCAAGTTCTTGAATTTGGTGATTGCCGAGCCTGATATATCACGTGTGCCCATTATGATTGATAGCTCCAAATGGGAAATTATTGAAGCTGGCTTACAAGTTGTACAAGGAAAGTGCGTCGTAAATTCAATTAGTCTGAAAGAAGGTGAGGAAGAATTTATTCGTCATGCCAAGCTGATAAAAAGATATGGTGCCGCGGTAATAGTAATGGCCTTTGATGAGGTGGGTCAGGCAGATAACTATGAAAGACGTATTGAAATCTCGAAACGCTCTTATGATGTTCTGGTAGATAAAGTTGGTTTCCCTCCAGAGGATATCATATTCGATTTGAATATTTTCCCTGTTGCTACTGGAATGGATGAGCACAAGCTCAATGCGCTCGACTTTATTAATGCTGCCAAATGGGTGAAAGAGAATCTTCCCTATTGCAGTGTAAGTGGGGGAGTGAGTAATGTTTCCTTTTCGTTTCGAGGAAATAATCCCGTACGCGAAGCCATGCATTCTGTATTCTTATATCATGCCATTAAGGCAGGAATGAACATGGGTATCGTCAATCCGACGATGTTGGAAGTATATGATGATATTCCCAAAGATCTGTTAGAGCGCGTCGAAGATGTCATGCTCAATCGTCGAGATGATGCCACTGAAAGGTTACTTGATTTTGCGGAATCTGTTGTTGGAAAGGCCAAAGAAAGCAAAATCGATTTATCATGGCGAGAAGAACCGCTTCAAAACAGAATTACAAGAGCATTGGTCAAAGGAATAGACCAATATATTGTCGAAGATGTAGAGGAGGCAAGGCAAGCCGCCGATAAACCCATTAAAGTTATCGAAGGGAACCTGATGACAGGAATGAACGTGGTAGGAGACCTCTTCGGAAGTGGAAAAATGTTTCTGCCCCAGGTAGTGAAGTCTGCCCGAGTGATGAAAAAAGCTGTGGCATATCTTCTTCCTTATATCGAAGAAGAAAAGCTGTTGAATCCGCAGGAGGGAGATAGTGATGGGAATGGGAAGATTTTGATGGCAACCGTAAAGGGCGATGTGCATGACATCGGAAAAAACATAGTGAGTGTAGTACTTGCCTGTAACAACTACGAAATTGTTGATTTGGGTGTTATGGTGCCGCCAGAAAAAATCATTGCTTCCGCTATAGAACACAATGTAGATGTGATTGGCTTAAGTGGATTGATTACGCCCTCTTTGGATGAAATGGTGCATTTGGCCAAGGAAATGGAACGCAGGAACTTTACTGTCCCTTTATTAATAGGTGGTGCAACAACTAGCAAGGCGCATACGGCTGTGAAAATTGACCCCCAGTATAGCCAATCCGTGGTGCATGTCAATGATGCTTCCCGTGCGGTTACCGTTGTTGGTGATTTATTAAAAAAAGATACCTCCGACGGCTATAAAAAATCCGTAAAAGAGGATTATGATATGTTCCGGGAGAAATTCTTGAAACGCACAGTTCAGAAGAAATATAAATCCATAGAAAAAGCCAGAGCCAATAAGTTTCAAATTGACTGGAATACCGCGAAAATCGTCAAGCCTAATGAACTAGGAATCCAAATTATAGAAGATATGGACTTGGAAAAACTAGTTCCTTTTATTGATTGGACCCCCTTTTTTAGAAGTTGGGAACTCCATGGAAAATATCCTGATATTTTAACGGATAATGTTGTCGGTGAACAGGCTACCGACCTATTTGATGATGCCCAAAAAATGCTGACCAAAGTTCTTGTCGAAAAGCAATTAACGGCGAAGGCCATTTTTGGTTTGTTTGCTGCTAATGCTGATAATGATGATATAGAAGTTCATGCCGATGAAGAATATGTCTTTAGAACACTCCGGCAACAACTGCAACGAAGAGAGGGCGTACCAGATTATGCATTGGCCGATTTCATCGCCCCTAAAGAAAGTAGAAAGCAAGATTATATAGGCTGCTTCTGTGTCTCTACCGGATTCGGAACTGCGGAATTAGCCTCACAATATGAGGCGGGTTTAGACGATTATAGTTCGATTATGATTAAGGCTTTGGCCGACCGATTGGCAGAAGCTTTCACTGAATATTTGCATAAAGAGGTGAGAACCAGCCATTGGGGGTATGCGGCGAACGAAGATTTGAGCCATGAAGATTTAATCAATGAATCTTACAAGGGTATTCGTCCCGCTCCGGGTTATCCTGCTTGTCCAGATCATTTAGAAAAACTAACGATTTGGAAACTTTTGAAAGTAGAAGAAAATATAGGAGTGAAACTTACAGAAAGTCTGGCGATGTGGCCGGCAGCGTCCGTTTCGGGATATTATTTTGGAAGTCCGGAAGCTCGGTACTTCGGACTTGGTAAAATAAAAGAAGATCAGGTCGCAGATTTCGCCAAGAGAAAAGGAATTTCGTTGGAAAAAGCAACTAAATGGTTGGCACCTAATATTGCTGAAGATTAATAGAAAAATCATAGATGAAGGTTACAGACCACATAAAAGAAGCGAAAGGAAAAACGCTGTTTTCCTTTGAAATCATTCCTCCCGTTAAGGGTAGAAATATAAACGAACTCTATAATAATATTGACCCACTAATGGAGTACAAACCTCCTTTCATTGATGTGACAACATCACGCGAGGAGTTTATCTATATCGATCGTGACGGTTTGTTAGACAAGAAATTAACCCGCATGCGACCAGGAACCGTAGGTATTTGTGCTTCTATTAAACACAAATATGATGTAGATACGGTACCGCACGTCCTCTGTGGCGGTTTTACGAAAGAAGAAACAGAATACCTGCTAGTTGATTGCCACTATTTAGGCATTGACAATGTCATGGCGTTACGTGGGGATGCTATGCGGGAAGAAAAATATTTTGAACCGACCAAAGGGGGTCATGATTACGCCATTGGTCTAGTGGACCAGATCCAAAATCTGAATTGTGGCAAGTATTTACATCAAGTTGTTGAGACCGATGATTGCGCCGATTTCTGCATAGGTGTGGCAGGATATCCTGAAAAGCATTTAGAGGCTCCTTCGATGCACACAGATTTGAAACGATTAAAGGAGAAAGTAGATGCGGGTGCGGATTACGTCGTAACTCAGATGTTTTTTGACAATAAAAAATATTTTGAATTTGTTAAAGCTGCAAAAGATATGGGAATCGATGTGCCTATTATACCAGGAATAAAGCCCATTGCGATTAAACGCCATTTGAATCTTTTGCCTCAAGTTTTTAAAATCGATTTGCCGGAAGACTTGGTGGATGCCGTGGAGAAGTCTAAAGATAATAAGGCAGTACGCCAAGTCGGGGTCGAATGGTGTATACAACAATCAAAAGAGCTCCTAGCTTCTGGGGTACCTGTGTTACACTATTATTCGATGGGTAAATCGGATAATATAAGAGCGATTGCGAAAGAAGTTTTCTAGGATCCAGGTTTCAAGCTCAGAGAAAATCAGCTTTAAACTAGAAGCATGAAATTTTATCTGATTAACTTTGCTCCCCATGAACCCAAAAGTTCTTTTCTGCTTCCTTTTTATGGTCATGGTTGCTTTCTCCCAAGATAAGGAAGGGGAAAAATATACTTTGGAAGTTAATTCTTTCTACGGTTCTATCATCTTACATAATCCTGATATTACGCATTTGATTACGGAGCACCCTTCCGGGGTGATTTTAGGATTTAACCGCAAGACCTTTGGCAAAGAAGAGTGGGAACAAGGGTATAATTATCCCGATTTAGGAGCTTCTGTTGTTTATCAAGATATGGTCAACGCTACTTTGGGTAAGAATCTGGGACTATATGCCCATTTCAATTTTTATTTTTTAGAACGGAATGTTCAACTACGAATCGGACAGGGGGCTGCCTATACCACAAAACCCTACGATAAGAGCACGAATTTTCGAAATAATGCCTATGGTTCGCGCTTGTTGAGTTCTACCTATTTGATGTTGAATTTTCAAAAAGAGAACATCTTTAAAAATCTAGGTTTTAAAGCTGGTATTTCGATTGTCCACTATTCCAATGCCAATGTAAAAGCCCCCAATACGTCTACGAATACGCTGGCCCTCAACGCTGGTTTGGTGTACAGCCTTGATGGAAATGAGGAAGTGGAATACCTTCAAAGAAAAAAAGAAAAAGTAACGGAGTCCATTCGGTATAATGTAGTATTTCGAACTGGAGTGAATGAAAGTGACGTGATTGATTCTGGCCAATTTGGATTTGCTATTTTTTCAGGATATGCTGATAAACGTTTGGGGCGAAAGAGTGCGATACAGGTCGGCACCGATTTATTCTTTTCTAACTTCTTAAAGGAGTTAATTCGTTATCAGTCCATTTCTTTTCCTGAGAACAACATAGCTGCGGACACCGATTTTAAACGGGTCGGGATTTTCATTGGCCACGAATTATTTATCAACAAATTGAGCATTACCAGCCAATTGGGATACTACGTGTACTATCCTTTTGATTTTGAAGGTAAGGTCTATAATCGAATGGGATTAAAACGATATTTCGGGGATAAGTGGTTTGGAGAAATCTCCCTTAAATCGCATGGGGCCGCAGCAGAAGCTGTTGAATTCGGAATAGGAATAAGATTATAAAGTACGAAATAAAATATACGAGGCACGAAATTAGATGCATAAGTTTGAAGATTTATATAAAGTACTCTCCTCTTTGAAGGCGAGGCAGTTAGAGCTGTGGACGAGCAGAAGCATGGTGGGAATGTTTTCCGTTATTGGAAAATTATTTGCGATAACACTGTTATATTGCATGCTATCATCCTGCAACTCCGAATCTGCCCCCGACTGTTTCCAAAATGCAGGTGAACTCGTTCGAGATGAAATAGTAGCTCCAGATTTTACTAAAATCACAGTTTTTGAAAATGTAAGTTTGGTACTCATGGAAGGGGCGGAGCAAAAAGTTGAAGTCGAAACCGGAGAATTTCTTCGAAATGAAGTGACTGCAGAAGTCGAAGGGGACCGTCTTTTGTTACGCAATACCAACGATTGCAATTACGTTCGCGATTATGGTATCACCACAGTTTATGTTACTTCCCCAAATATAACGGAAATAAGAAGTAGTACAGGCTTGTCAATTAGTAGTAACGGTGTACTAAATTATGCGAGTTTGACACTAATCTCAGAAAGTTTTTTAAACCCGGAAAGTGAAACTACAGATGGGGAATTCGATTTGGAATTGAATTGCCAAAATGTAAATATCGTAGTTAATGGAATAGCGTATTTCAAGTTACATGGCAACACTGCTAATTTTGATATTCAAATTTCTGCTGGCGATTCAAGAATTGAAGCTGAAAACCTAGTTGCTGAGGTTGTTACATTAGACCATAGAGGCACCAATGACCTGTTCATTAATCCACAACAATCTTTAATGGGTGTTATCAGAGGTACTGGTGATGTCATCAGTAGCAGTCGACCGTCGGAAGTTGATGTGCAAGAATTTTTTAATGGAAGGTTGATTTTTATGGACTAATCTACAAAAACCAAAAACCAAAAA
>JARFRH010000040.1 GCA_029287355.1 Maribacter sp.
CATCTAGCTCACCAGCGGTCAGTTTGGGGATGGTATTTTGTTGGCGTCCGCGATTGTCAGCGTTGCCTCCATATCGCTCTTTCAAGAGTCCAGAAGCCGCACGGCTTTGGAAAGACTAAAGATTTTTATTCAACCCCAGAGCAAGGTTATCCGCAACGGTGTGGTCGTTCAGATTCACAGTGACGCGATTGTTGTCGGTGACAGCTTGATGGTCGAAGAAGGTGGTACCATAGCTGCGGATGGTATTATTGTACATTCCAATGATTTTTCGGTCAATGAAGCTATTCTTACCGGCGAATCCTTATCTGTTTTTAAGGATAGCACTACGTCCGATAATAAAATTTTTAGCGGTAGCACCGTCGCCAGCGGCTTGGCCATTGCTACCGTCACCGCAATCGGGAACCGTACCCAATTGGGGAAAATCGGAAAAAGTCTCGAAAGTATTTCCGAAGAAAAAACACCTTTGGAGCGGCAAATTGCCCATTTCGTAAAACAAATGTCTATTTGGGGAGGAGTTATCTTTCTGTTGGTCTGGGGTATTAATTATTTCCAATCCCGCGAGTTATTGGATAGTTTACTCAAAGCACTAACGATTGCCATGAGTGTACTACCAGAGGAGATTCCCGTTGCATTTACCACATTTATGGCGCTTGGTTCATGGCGTTTGATGAAAATGGGTATCGTGGTAAAACAAATGAAAACGATAGAAACCTTAGGGGGTGCCACCGTAATCTGTGCCGATAAAACCGGTACCCTTACCCAAAACACGATGCACTTAGCCAAGCTATTTACTTTGGAAGCCGGAAAAGTAACCGCGCTGGACGAAGAACTGCAAACGTCCGAAAAAGAACTATTGACTATGGCGATGTGGGCCAGCGAACCTATACCCTTCGATCCCATGGAAATAGCTTTGCACGCTGCATATGCAAAAATCACCGCCTTCGACGAACGTTCAGCGTATAACATGGTGCACGAGTATCCTTTAGGAGGTAAACCGCCTATGATGACCCATATTTTTGAGAATGCCCGAGGCCATCGTATCATCGCTGCCAAAGGAGCGGCCGAAGCCATCATTGAAATTTCCGATTTAAAGGAAACGGATAGAAAGCGAATTCGGGAAACCTCACGACATCTCGGCAAACAAGGGTATCGATTGCTCGGGGTGGGTCAGGCCAATTTTGAAGGTTCTGAATTTCCCCTAAAACAACAGTATTTTCAATTGGAATTCAAAGGCATCGTTGCCTTTCATGACCCCCCAAAGGAGAACATACCAACGGTGTTGGATGATTTTAAAAAGGCGGGTATCAACATAAAATTGGTTACAGGCGACAATGCCGAAACAACCATTGCGATTGCCCAACAAGTTGGTTTTCCTGGGTATGGGAAATGCATGTCGGGCCAGGAAATGATGCAATTACAGGATGCCGAATTGGAAGAGAGAGTAATGTCCATACAAGTCTTTACCCGAATGTTTCCAGAGGCCAAGTTGCGAATTGTTAATGCCATAAAGGCGAATAACGAAATTGTTGCCATGACCGGTGATGGCGTAAATGACGCACCCGCTTTAAAGGCCGCCCATATTGGTGTAGCCATGGGTAAAAAAGGCACTGAAATTGCAAAGGAGGCCGCTTCGTTAATCTTGTTAGATGACGATCTATCAAAAATGGTAGATGCCATTGCCATGGGTCGTAGGATCTATACCAACCTCAAAAAAGCGATACAGTATATCATATCGATTCATATTCCCATCATATTAACGGTATTTATTCCCTTGGCTTTAGGGTGGGACTATCCCGTTATTTTCTTTCCCTCGCATGTCATCTTGTTGGAACTTATTATGGGACCCACCTGCTCCATCATATATGAAAATGAACCCATGGAAGCGAATACCATGCTTCAAAAACCAAAACCCTTTACCAGTACTTTTTTTAATTTTAAGGAATTGACTACCAGCATTGTCCAAGGTTTGGCCATTACGCTTGGGGCTCTGAGTGTGTATCAATATGGTGTATCACAAAATTATGATGAGCCTACTATACGAACCATGGTCTTTATGGTATTGATTGTTGCCAATATCTTCTTGACCTTGGTCAACCGTTCTTTTTACCATTCTATATGGACCACTATAAAGTACAAGAATACCATGGTGCCTTTGATTATTGGCATTGCCTTGGTATTGGCTACACTAATGCTATTTGTACCTCCCCTAACCTCATTTTTTCAATTTAAGACCTTAAACCTGCATCAATTGGTAATTGTATTTTGTGTGGGAGGTATCGCTGTGCTTTGGTATGAAGTTGTTAAGTGGAGTAAGCGATTGAAGTCGCCACAGAACACTTTTTGATTTGTTTTTTATAACATGGGAAACTGAGGCAGTTTTATAAAACCTTGGTATTACGGAACGATGTAAAATGTACAGCTGACACCGGATTTTTCTAAAAGCCATTTTAATGGATTACATACCTTGTTACGAGACGTTTTGACCTGAAAAACCCGAAGATCAATTAGTGCTGATTTTTGGTGGATATGCATGTTCAGCCATCCTGACACTATTTGGTGTGAGGCAATAGGGTCTGTTGGGCTTTTCATGCCCTCTTAAACTACTCAATAATAAGGAAAGTAATGCGTTGATGGTATGCTTACTTTATATTCGGATTGAAGAAAAGTAACTAAATCAATGAGCTCCTGAACAGTCATAACTTCATTGTAATTCTTCATCTTGGAAAGACCATTTTCGGTAGTTTCGGTAGCGCCTTTTTGTTTGTAGCGTCGTGCGATTTTGTGCGAAGGATTGATAACCGAAGTGACAAGATCTCCATAGGATTTTAGAGCAGATACTTCACCGCCAAGATGTATTTTGAGACTATCGCTTCCTCCCTTCCACTCAATCTCGGCAATACTATGACATGCAGTACAGTCCAATCTCTTATAGGTCGCTTTTCCTTCTTCAATATCGCCTTCGGGTAACGCAAATCCACGCGCTTGTTCATTACAACTACTTAAAAGTACACCTCCACATAATAAAATGAACACCAGTAGATAATTAGACAGTTTACACAAAGTTTTATTTTTATCAGTCATCATTTGTTGTTTTAAATTAAGGGGTTGATTCATCACCATAATAATGTATTAAAACAAATATAGGCTACAAGAAAAACAAGGAAAATGACCTTCGTCAGTAAGCGTATATAATTAAAAACGCCGTACATGTACGATTAAAAAGGGATTTGCACCTATTGATTCAGTCAAAAGAAGAAGCACTATAAAAAAACGGGTTACTACGAACGGATGAATAAACATGGAAGAGTCCCAATAAAAGGTCTTTTTATGGCACCTTCAAAAATTAAGTTTTAATGGTTAAACGAGGGCAAGTAGCGCGCCGGAAATAATTTAACTAGACTGATATTCATCATTTTACAAATAGGATACCGTCAGTATCTTCGATTTATATTTTTTATCAAGGAAAAGTCTACCCCCTCATTTTTGCTCTTATAATGAGCACTGCTTATCAAATCGAATTCTGCCAGTTATTGCGAAACGGTTTGCTTTGAAGTGCATGCATAAACTGAAATCATATGAAGTACAACACTATTGTTATCGGAGGAGGTTTAGCCGGACTAACTGCCGGAGCTACGCTATCAAAATTTGGTAAGAAAGTCTTATTATTAGATCAGCACCACAAACCAGGTGGGTGCGCAACCACGTTTAAACGAGGTGATTTCATCATTGAAGTCGGCCTTCATGAAATGTGTGGCTTCGAAAAAGAAGGAGCAATAAAGCAAATATTCAACATGTTGGAAGTGGATCAACAGGTTGAATTTCTACAAGTACCTGAACTATATGCTGTGCTTTCAGATCAGGAGAAATTCGTGTTTCCACATGGCTATGATGCGGCCACCAAAGCACTGATCGACAAATATCCCGAGGAGGAAAAAGGAATCAAGCGATTCATGAAATTCATTGAAGGTATTAGGAAAGAAGGAGTAAAATTACCGCGTACACCTTTAAAACGCAAGCTGCTCTATCCGCTTATGCCCTTGCTTTACCCCAATCTTGTACAAGCATCCCGACATACCGTCGGGTCTTGGTTGGACAAGTACATCGGCAATGAAAAAGCAAAACTCGATATGGTAGCTCATATCGCTTATTGGGGCGATGACCCTTACACTTTATCCATGTTCTACTTCGGCCTGCCAATTTCCAGCTTTATTGGGAGCGGAGGTTACTTTGTAAAAGGAGGTTCACAACAGCTTTCCGATCATCTGGCGGCATACATCGAAAAAAAAGGGGGCAGTGTTCTACTGGGTAAAAAAGCAGAAAAGATCATAACGAAGAATGGCCGAGTAACCGGAATCACCTGGCTAGATAGTTTTAATGACAACTTGGAACCCGTCACCGTTTCTTGCGATAATGTCGTAGCCAATTGTGCCATTCCCGTGGTGCCAGATATGCTAGATGAACCTTACACTAGCTTGCTCAAAGAAAAAATCGGTTCTATGACCATTTCTTTCTCGCTTTTGTGTTTATATCTAGGCTTCAAATCCGATATAGCCGCCTTTGGTGTACAACACTACTCCAATTATATAAAGGGAGATGATGTGAAGAGTTTGAAGGATGTACACCCTAATTACAGAGGCGATTGGTCAAAACGCAGCTTCATTTTTGTGGATTACAGCAAGATAGATGCCCAATTGGCCCCATCTGGGAAATCTGTAGGTGCGATCTGCTGCGCAGATTATTTGAAGGACTGGGATGGACTGCGCAAGGAAGACTACAAAGCGAAAAAGGAAGAAGTGGCCCAAATTTTATTAGGCCGATTAGAAAAACAATTTCCAGGAATACGGGAAAGCATCGAATACTACGAAGTCGCCACACCAAAGACCATTAAACGATTTACCTCAAATACTGCTGGATCGGTTTATGGCTTTGCACAATCCAAAGAACAGTCAGGTACTAAACGCTTCAGGAATAATTTCTTGATTCCCAACTTGTATTTTGCATCGGCATGGGCATTTCCCGGTGGCGGTTTTGAGGGATCTATCATGGCCGGATTTTTGGCAGCTTTACAAATGAATCGAGACAAAATATGGTCAGATTGTAATGGCGCAACCTATGTTGACCAGCGAATTGTTCCACTCTTAGAGCGTAAAAAAATCGATGACAAAACATTCGAATTAAGTTTTAAAAAGCCAGCCAACTTTCAGCACCAAAAAGGGCAGTATGCTATTCTACAGATCATGAAGCCGAAAATAACCGAGTTGGATTTACCCTATCGCTGGTTTCCCGTTGTTTCTTCTCCGGAAGAAGATAGCATACGGTTTCATATCGAACTTGATGGCAGCAGCTTTTCTAAAAGTTGTGGACTTATCGATATAGGTGATAAGGCGACCGTATTTGGACCTATGGCTTAATTAAGAACAACTAAAAATGCACCTTGGCACAACAATGTTTATGAAATCAATGCTCACATTTGGTCGCAACGCTTCAATAAGAAATTGAACGAAATAAAAAACATTAGAACCTAGAGGTATGATGAAAAATATTCGTATTCAAAAAATTTCGGAAGATGAAATTGGAATGGCAGAACGAAAAGGAATCGGACATCCTGATACCATTTGTGATGAAATTGCGGAACAGGTTTCTGTGGAATTGTGCCGCTATTATTTGATGGAGTTTGGCCATATCTTACATCATAATGTAGACAAAGCACTATTAATTGGAGGCCAATCCGCTCCTGCATTTAAAGGCGGAAAAGTCATACAACCCATTTCCTTAATCCTTGCAGGAAGGGCCACCGCAAAAGTTAAGGATAAATCAATACCTGTTAATGAAATTGCCATTGAGACAGCTCGAAAATGGGTTCAAAAAAATATACCGCACTTGAATTCTGAAAAAGACATTGAAATCGTATCCAAAATTCGCTCTGGCAGTTCTGATTTGGTAGATCTATTTAGTCGTTTCGAAAAAGGGGAAGTTCCTTTGTCCAATGATACTTCGTTTGGAGCTGGATTTTATCCGATTAGCCGAATGGAAAAAAATATTATTGACATTGAAAAGTTACTTAATTCGTCTCTAGCCAAAAATAAACATCCCTTTATTGGTGAAGACATTAAAGTGATGGGGGTTGAAATGGAAGGGAAAGAATTTTTCACCATTGCCATTGCAATAGTTGATAGATATATATCCGATTTACAGGATTACATTTCAAAATTAAAACAGGTAAAAGAATTTGTTTGTACTCAACTAGGATTAGAAGATGCACTCATTCAAATAAATACCGCTGATAATTATAAAACCGGTAGTATTTATCTGACGGTTACAGGTACTAGTGCCGAAAACGGTGATGATGGACAAGTTGGTAGAGGCAATCGGATAAATGGCTTGATTAAGCCCTATCATCTGTCTCTTAT
>JARFRH010000068.1 GCA_029287355.1 Maribacter sp.
CGTCCAACATTTTTTTCTCTTTGAAAAAACGCCCATCCGCAAGGCTTTTCATTGCCAGAATTCCAAAATTCCTATTAATGGCAAGGGGCAAAACATTTTTAATGAAGCTGTGGAAATGCCCATCAGTAACATTGATAGGCATTTGTACGGTCTCAAAAATGTCATTATCTTCAGTTTTATTTAACATCTGACGGTTTTAGCACCGGCATTAAGACAAAAACTATTTTTTAGTGGCCAATTTGGTTCAACTCCGGTCAAAAATATTTTCCGCCCCTTGCCTCTAGACATAAAGCTTCTTAATCTGTATTTAATAAGCTAACAGAACGTTCCTCGACCATGTATTGTTGGGTTTGTTCTCATATCCAAAATTATTTGGTCAATGCTTTCTATTAGTACTTCTGTGCTACATTAAACGTATGGATATGCGTACCGGCACGTATATATCCATTTCGTAATACTCCAAATAAATCAGATAACTAACATACTCTCATTATATACTTTATAATGATTATTCAACTTGGGTTCAAAACAATCGAATTAAGAATTGGCTGTCCAGTAAAACGTCCATCTAACGATACTTCGATAAACGATCAGGTTATAGACGAGCAGAGGCAAACGATGGCACTTCAGCGGTTTTTAATGCACAAAGTTTTGGAACATGAAGCCTATCACAGAGGGCAACTGGCAGCATACTTGAAAGTGCTAACGGGAGAAACTGAATGAGAAGCCCCACATCGCATACCCCAGCCTTTTATATTTTAATAATATCCGTAGGAGTTTCTATTAAAATGGTAATATCCCCTCGTAAGGCAATGGGCTGTTTCATGATTTCAGGATTGTGTTTTATCATTTTGATCCAGTCATCGGAAGAGAATTCATGATGCTCAAAATGTGATGTATAGGCAGGATGCTCTTGGTTTACCAAGTCTTTTATTTCCATATGCAATCGGTCCGCAAGTTCAGCTATTTGCGTCCCTGTCAGAGGTACTTTTAGTATGTCTATGTCCCGTATTGGCAATCCCTCGGCCTTGGCATAGGCCAGGGTTTGTTTTGCCCTTGTTGATTTTGAGCTATAAAACAAGGTAATCTGTCTTTCCGAAGTGGCGATTTCTCCCATATCACTGATTTTGAAGTTAACTAGTTATTCCTTTTATGGGTTTCAAGGTGGTGTTTCAGTAATTGCTTTAAACTCTCCAAGGTATTCTTCCATGGCTTCTTTATCAATGTGTCGATGTTTTTTTGCGGGAATAGTCATTGGGTTTTCGTCCAAATAACGATAGAGTTCCGGATAATTTGTCTCAATATTGGTGGTAAGCTTCTCGATTTCAGTTACTACCTGCCTTAAATCTTTCATTGCGACATTACATTGATTCAACGGTGTAAATATATTCATGGTTCCAATCGAAAAACATGACACAGGTCATGAGGAAGCTCACGAAGGGTTCATAATTTTGACGTGAATCCTAAAAGGAACTCAAAGTGAAAACAATCTTATACGCTACGGACTATTCGGAAAACTCGGCCGCCGCATTAAAGTATGCTCAAGCCCTGGGCACTCAATTGGATACTCGCTTGGTCGTCACACATATATTCGATTACCCTACGGTATTGGGAACCGAGGTGCTCTCAGAACCTTTCCCGAATCTGGAGAAAGACAATTTTAAAATGCACCGTTCCAAGTTGGAGGAATTCTGTACGGAACATTTAGGAGATGAATGGGATACACCGAATATACAGCTAGAGGTTGGGGAAAACAAATCGGTAATAAAAGGTATTATTTTGGTAGCCGAGGAATGGCAAGCTGAAATGATTATTGTAGGAATGTGGGGCGGAAGTGGTCTACGTGAACTGATTATGGGAAGTACCACAAAACAACTCATTGAAAAAGCACCTTGCCCTGTACTCGCAATACCAGCTGATATGAGCCGTATGCCGATCAATACCATAGTGTACGCCACCGATTTTGAGGAGGAGGATATTCATGCGATACAGAAACTGGTCGAAATCGCCAAGCCTCTTGATGCGAGGATCGATATCGTCCATATTTCCACAAAGGAAGAATATAAAGGAGATATGCAGATGAAGTGGTTCAAAGAAGCTCTTGAAGAAAGGATAAAATATAAAAACATCAAATTCAAAATGCTTTTTTCTGAGGATATTTTTGAATCGCTCCGAATTTATTTGGGGGATGTAGGAGCCGATTTGATGGTCATGCTGGAAAGGGAGAAGAAAGGCTTCCTGAAAAAATGGTTCCATCAGGATTTGGTCAAAAAAATGGAATCCTATGGCAGGGTACCTCTAATGAGTTTTAATGAGCACAATCATCAAACGCTGTATTATTAATTATAATAGCTAAAAAAGACAACTAATGGCCAGAAGAATATTTAGAATAATTATAGTAATTTCAGTTGCATTGGCGATTTATCTATTTGTCTTAAAAGATGCGCACTCCATAATCTTCTCAATCGTAACGTCAAGCTTTACCTTTCTATTATTTAGCTTTGGCATACATGGACTTATAGCACACTCACTGCATCCTAAATCTAAAGGAAATATAATTGTATATCCCATATTGATGTGGACCCTATGGGCTGTCCTATTCTTACTATTTGTGTTTTTTGTAATTCCTATTTATTGCCCTGATTTCTTACTCGATTTATGGTAGCACTTTTACTTCATTGATAAATAAGTTGAAGGATATGTTACAGCGAGTAGAAAAGTTTTGCACAAAATTGCTGTCGGAAAGTGAGTGCAGTTCACTGCCATTTCATAACCTGGTTCATACCCAAGAAGTTGTGAATCATATAAAACTAATTTCAAATGAGTTGGGGCTGAAGATTGAAGAAACGGAGCCTATTCTAATTGCCGCTTGTTTTCACGATACTGGTCACTCCGAAGCCTATCAAGGTCATGAAGATGTGAGCAAGAGACTCGCCAAGGCGTTTTGGAAAAAGGTTGAAAGAGACGTTTTGACAGAAACTGAACTTCGCTCAATAATTGAGAAAGAACTTCCCCTGAAACGCTTAGACCAAGTACGCGATATCTTCGTGTTCTGCTGCTTTACCGGATTGGCATATGTAGATGTCCGTAGGCTTTCAAAAAATCACATTGTATTTGGAA
>JARFRH010000080.1 GCA_029287355.1 Maribacter sp.
ATAAGAGACAGATCCATTTGTTGAGGTTGAAAGGAGGTGGTATGGGCATAGCTAATAGTCGATAATTGATAGCTGTTCGAAATAGTACAATCATCTGTCAACGAACAACTATCAACTGATTGTCCTCAAATTTATAAAAAGAAAAGCATACGGGTTAGTGAACCTGAAAGAAAGTAAAAGAGAGGATATTATTGATTACCTAAAGAATATCTGTGTGAAATAGAGATTTCCTGTGTCATTGATCTTAACGCTAACCGCAGTATGTGTAAAATCACCTTCCATTGTTTTTTTGTGGCTAGA
Organism: Maribacter sp.; assembly: GCA_029287355.1. Lineage (GTDB taxonomy): Bacteria > Bacteroidota > Bacteroidia > Flavobacteriales > Flavobacteriaceae > Maribacter_C. Next base: position 301 of record JARFRH010000080.1, read on the forward strand.
ACTGTTCAACCAACCTTGAAACGCATCAGTCGCATTATCATAATCTTTAGCAACATTTTCCGCTACAAACTCCGCACCAATTTGAGATGAAATCTTCGATGCCCTTGAACTAAAATTGTGATGATTGATATCGCCTAAAGAGATCATGTAGTCATTATGCGCATTTGCATATTCATATGCGACCAAACTGTATTCTAATTCTGGTTGACCTATAGCGATACGGTGGTCATTGACAACCCTTAATAGCTCTAGTTCTACTTCTTTGGCGTTCTCCGCTTCGATAATATTTGAAGTATTTAACGACTCTTTTGTACAAGAGGCCAAAGTACATACAAATAAAACGAGGACAACAAATTGCGTTCTCATTTTCATACAACGTTCTAAATTGTAAGTAGGCCTTCGAAAAAAGTAGGTATGTAGAGATGTGGGGTATTCTCGTGTTCTAAAGCTAGTTGGGGTTACTAGCGTCAGTAATAATACATAAAATAAGGGTTTGATCTTTTAAAAAACCTATTTTTTCGATGAATGACACAATTAAAAAAAACTTTTGTAAGCCAAAACATACATTTTTAACAGTTTCAGAATTCCTTCGGCACAGAGTAATACACTACAAACGGATTTCATACTAACATAATAGGGGCTATTTGTGACTGTATTTTGGGATGTTTTTTGTTATGATTCCTTGTGCTTTTAATGAACATCACTTTCTATGTACCTAAAGCTTGTTCTGCGTATTGAACACTTGTTTTTGTTACAGCAGGCAAAAAAAGCAAGATTTACCTGAGGTGCAGCCGGGGTGCCTATTTAAGGTCAGTCATTATACAATTCACAAAATACCTACCACTAAAAACCCCAAGTATGTTCCCAGCGCATTGCCTAAAGTGCCCACTAAAATCGCGGGAAGAACCAATTCCTTTCTATTTAGTGATTCCGCAATGGCAATGGCGCTGGTACTACCACCTACATTCGCTTGGCTCACAATAGCGATCATATCCCAATCTCGGTAGGTCAATCCACCAATGATTATCATTAGGATACCATGGAACAGTACGGCCAATGCAGTAAAAAGAAGAAGGGAAAGTCCTGTAGATTGAAGTTCCATGACAGCTTCGATTTCGCAATAGGCTCCGATAACCGCCAAGAACAAATACAAGGCATAAATACCTAAACTTTGACTGCCTTTGAGTTTTGTGACAAATGGAATTTGTGCCAATACAATGCCAATCGTTGAAAGCGTAAGGATAAAAGGAATCTGCGGTAAGAATTGTTTAACAACTTCTGAAATATAAAATGCAGCAGCACCTAGAAAGAACAACCACATGATAGACTCCAATTTCAAGGCATCTTCTTCTTGAAGAATTTTTGTCCGCTTCTTCATGGTCACTTTTTTATCTTTCCATAGTGGTCTCATAAATGCTGGAATGGCTAGAGTCACTATAATCCAAATGGTGGTCATAACATTGTCTACGGCAATGGTGCCAGCGTAAAGCGCACCTTCTTTTTGGAAATCATATTCTAAAGCAATAGCATTGAAGTTTACACTACCTCCGGTATAGGTTCCTGTGAGCATCCCTGCAATGATATCACCTTTGTCGCCTAGAACATCTTGTGGAGAAACGAGATACCAAGAGCCCAGAATACCCAAAACCGTTGCCGCAGAACCAATTAAAAACAGAATTATCATGGGCGCACCCGCTTTTTTCAGCGACTGCAAATTGATTCCTAATAACAGATAAAAAATGCCAATGGCAGCGAGGTATTTAAAAATACCATCATATAAGGGAATAGAATTCGAAGCGGAAGGAATGAGTTTTAAATTGGCAAGAATGGCGGTAAATACGATTACTAATAAGGCAGCACTCAATTTGCCTCCTAATTTGGTTTTTGCCGCTTGTATCGAAAGTAGAACCATCAAACACAGAATCGCTAAAACATAAACTGGGTTTTCGATAAATGTCATGGCTAAATATAGTAAAACATTCTTCCTTTGGTTTATTTATATAATTTTAGAACATGGAAGAAACGCTTCAGATATCAGACCACTTTATAAAGAACAACACTAATTTTACAGAGCTGATTACTGCTTTGAAAAATGGATTTTCTACTCAAGATATTTTAGTGCCGCAACGACATCATCATGATTTTCCGAATCCTGAAACGGGCGCTGATTCCACCTTGCTTTTAATGCCGGCCTGGCATTCTGGAAAAGAAGCAGGAGTGAAAATCGCAACGGTGAGTCCTGAAAACGAGCGCTATGGCTTACCCGCTATACAAGCAATTTATGTTTTGCTCAATGCCGTTACGGGTGCGATGAAAGCAACTATGCACGCAAAAAGTCTTACAGCAAAGCGCACTGCTGCCACCTCGGCACTGGCTTCATCATTTTTGTCGAAAAATGATGCTTCCTCCTTGTTGATGATTGGTACAGGAGCCCTATCTGCCAATTTGATTCAGGCACATGCCACTGTTCGACCTATGAAAAATGTCTTCGTATGGGGTAGAAATGACCAAAAGGCAAAAGCGCTGTGTGATACGTTAAAAGACGAAATATTCGATTGTCAAGTTGTTAATACAATCGAAGAAAAAATTGGGGAAGTTGATATTATTTCCAGTGCAACACTTTCAAAAACTCCATTGGTGTTGGGAAAACACCTAAAGCCAGGACAACATATTGATCTAGTCGGGGCATATAAAAATGATATGCGGGAGGCCGATGATGCGGTTATTTCAAGGGCCTCCGTTTTTGTGGATACCTTTGGCGGACTTCATGAAAGTGGGGATATCTCCGTTCCCATGGAAAATGGAATCCTGACTAAGGAAGGTATAAGAGGCGATTTGTATTCACTCTGTTCAGGAACAAGAAAGGGGCGAACCGATGAAAAGGAAATCACCGTTTTTAAATCCGTAGGTCACGCCTTGGAAGATCTGGTAGCCGCATCTTATTATTATAACAAATTCAAAAATGAGTAGTACCTATCAAAACATATTACAAAAGACGGCTTTCTATCCACCTGAAAACTGGATTCAAATCAAAACCATTGATATGCACACTGGCGGAGAGCCTTTGAGAGTCATTGTTTCAGGCTTTCCGGAGTTAAGAGGAAATTCCGTTTTGGAATATCGTCGCTATTGCAAAGAGAATTATGATCACTTGCGAACTGCTTTGATGTTCGAACCTCGGGGTCATGCGGATATGTATGGTTGCATTTTGGTGCCGCCGAATGATGAAGACGGTGATTTCGGAATTCTTTTTTTGCATAACGAAGGCTATAGCACCATGTGTGGTCATGCCATAATCGCCATTGCAACTCTGGCTGTTGAGATGCAGTGGATTGATGTCAAGGAAGGCGATAATAGTCTCAAAATCGATGCTCCTTGTGGGCGGATTACCGCCTTCGCAGATGTAAAGAACAAACAAGTTACGGGAGTCCGTTTTCATTGTGTACCAAGTTTTGTAATCGGGTTGGATAGGACGGTTGACCTTAAAGGATTTGGTGAGGTCACTTATGATTTGGCATATGGCGGAGCATTTTATGCCTATGTTGATTTGAGAAAGAATACATTCGATTTTGAATTGAATCAGAAATCTTATCGACAATTGATTACTACTGGAATGCAAATCAAAAGAGCTGTCGTGAATCAAGATGGAGATATCGCACACCCTTTTGTAGATGATTTGAGTTTCTTGTACGGGACCATTTTTATCGGGGCTTCCGATACCCCCGGAATTCATAGTAGAAATGTCTGCATATTCGCAGAAGGCGAAGTAGATCGCTGCCCAACGGGCTCTGGAGTTTCAGGAAGAATGGCTATTCATAAGGCAAGGAAAGAAATTGATTTTGGTGAAACCCTGACCATTGAAAGTATTACAGGCTCGGTTTTCAAAGGTGCCGTAGTTTCAGAAGAAGATTACGGGTCGATTAAAGCTGTCATTCCTCAGGTAGCGGGAACAGCATATATTACCGGTACGCATATGTTTTGCTTTGACCCTAATGACCCAATGAAGAGTGGGTTTATTTTGAGGTGATTTTAATTCCCCCATTTCAATTGCCCTCAATAAAGGCTTTGGAAGGAGTGGCAAAGCCGAGGGGTGTTCTGAAGAGTCAGTATTCTTCAAATTAGCATATGGAAGAACAAAAACTATGGTGTTTCCTCCTCTTCTGAATCACTTCCCTTCAAAACCGCATTAAAAACTAGAGCGCCAATCTCCTTTAAAGGTTCATATAGCACAGAACTTTCAAAAGCTTCATTTTTAACGAGCCCTACCGAAGCATTGACCCGTTCAAAAAATATCAGAATGGCTCCGAGAATAACAGCTACTTTAACCACGCCGAATATTCCTCCTGCAATTTTATTTAGAAGTCCGAGCATGGCGAAATCCGCAATTTTAGTCAAAAATTTTCCAGCCAGATGAACTACTAGTACAATAGCAATAAAGGTGATGATAAAAGCAGCAATATTAATATATCGCTCATCCCATTGCATGTTTTGATGGAGATAATTACCGGCGATATAGGAGAAATGAATAGCCCCAAAAATACCTGCAATCAAGGCGATAAGGGAAGCGATTTCAACAAAGATGCCATTTTTAAGGCCTTTGTAAAGTCCATACCCAAGTAAAAGCCCCAAAACAATATCTAAAAAACCCATGACCCAAGTGTTTCAACAAATATAGAACTTTGATTTGTACCTTTGAGGCATTGACGATACACCTATATTTCTTCTCTTTCAAGAAGGGAAAGTAGCTTCCCTACTAAAAGGTGGTCCAGAATCGTCGGGAAAGGGTTGGGAATTTCGTATTAAGTCAATTTAATGCCATATATGTCAAGAGATATAGAATTAAAAGAGCGTTGGAAAAATTTGGTGGAACGGTTATCCGAACAATTCGCGGATGGTGACCCCCTAGAGCTTGATGCCATTATTTATTTGGTAGGCGTACAGGAATTGGGTCAATACCATCGGAAGTATAAGAAGGACGATAAATTAGATTTAATGCATATTGCCATTTGTCGATTGTTAGAGCCTTACGGTTATTATGAATTTGATTTTTTTGATGAAGATGGTTGGCCGCATTATACGATTAAAGAAGAGCTACCGCTTTTAAAAGCTGGGGAACAATCTGTTTTAATGAAAGAGGCGATCGTTGGTTATTTTTTGGATAAAGAATATATTATGTAAGGTCATTTCGAACGCTGCAACAGAATCTGTTGACTAATGCCGCGAAAGTATAAAGAGATCGCCGCGCCTTTAAAAAGGGTTCACAATGACAAATTATAAAAAATGGAAACCAAAACACCATACTACGCCGTAATCTTCACTTCAATGCACAGCGAAACGGTTAAGGGCTATGCCGAAATGGCACAACAAATGGAAGATTTAGCCGAACAGCAACCCGGATACTTAGGTTTTGAAAGCGCAAGAGAGGGTATTGGTATATCGGTGAGTTATTGGGAAAGCTTAGCTGCTATCCGCGATTGGAAAGCAAATACGGATCATCTTTTTGCGCAACAAAAGGGAATTCAAGAATGGTATAGCTGGTATAAAGTCAGAATTTGTTTAGTGGAGCGGGAATATGATTTTAACAAATGAGAAGGCAATACCCCTTTCTTAATAAACACCCGCTGTCGCAATAATCGAAAGCCACCAAGCCACATTATGAGAAGTACAAATCGGCGATGACGGCCAATTCTGCATCTTGGTTTTCTTTAGCTCCCTTGATGGAGTTTTATTCTAAAAGAACACATCCTTTAAATAAACCATTACCCATCTTTCGAAATGATTGTGTGAATAGGAATTCCCCCGATGGAATTTATTTTTCCAAATAACGCTAGGCGCATTAGGTTGACCAAGAATTTTGAAGGAGATAAAATCGAGTTGGCGCTTCAACTCGCCCATACTAAACCCAAGACCGAAGTCGATTGGTATGATACCTTTCTACAACAGAAGCAAAATTTTCATGAAATCGGCAATCTTCCCTATGAAGAAAACCTAAAATAATATTGTAGATACACTCGAAAATGAAGTTAATGTAACGATATTGATAGTATAGCATCGCAGCTTTGAAATAGTAAGTTTAAACCCTATATTTAGCAAGAATTCAACACTGGATAAAATGGCCAATCAATACATTATCTCATTAGACCAAGGCACCACAAGCTCAAGAGCTTTGCTTGTTGACCAAGAAGGGCGAATACAAGGAATGGTTCAAAAAGAATTCAAACAGATTTTTCCAAAATCAGGTTGGGTAGAGCACGACGCAATGGAAATTCTTGAATCACAGATGAGCGTTCTTTCCCAATTAATTAACGAACAAAATGTAAGTGCCTCAGAGATAAAAGCCATTGGGATCACCAATCAACGTGAAACGGCAATAGTTTGGGACAAAAACACAGGTGAACCCGTTTACAATGCAATTGTATGGCAAGACAAACGAACAGCGGATATCTGTGAGCACATGACTAAAAGCGGACTAACTGAACACATTCGAAAGACAACGGGCTTGGTCATCGATTCTTATTTTTCTGGAACAAAAGTAAAATGGATTTTGGATAACGTAGAAGGTGCAAAGGCAAAAGCTGAAAATGGAGACCTCTTGATGGGTACGGTAGATAGCTGGTTGGTTTGGAATATGACAAACAGAGCCAATCACGTTACGGATTATACCAACGCCTCTCGAACCTTGATTTATGACATTGTCAACCTAAAGTGGGATGATAAATTATTGAAATTTTTAGGTATTCCGAAAAGCATGTTACCCGAGGTCAAACCGTCGGCATATCATTTTGGGGATTATGAATTAGATGGAGTTAAAATTCCCATTGCTGGGATTGCCGGTGATCAGCAAGCTGCATTATTTGGCCAAGCCTGCTTTAACGAGGGTACCGCTAAAAACACCTATGGAACGGGTTGTTTCATGTTGATGAATACTGGGGAGACACCAATGTTTTCGAATAATGGATTGTTGACGACTATCGCATATGGCCTAGATGGCAAAGTAAACTATGCTCTTGAGGGAAGCGTATTTATTGCAGGCGCTGCAGTACAATGGCTAAGAGACGGATTGGAATTGATAAAAGATGCCAAAGAAACGGAAGCCTTGGCAGATGCTGTAAAAGGAGAAAACCCGGTTTATGTAGTTCCTGCCTTCGCGGGCCTCGGAGCACCCTATTGGGATATGTATGCCAGAGGAGCAGTTTTCGGATTGACTCGTGATACTGGAAAAGCGCATTTGGCAAAAGCGACTTTGGAATCATTAGCCTATCAAACCAAAGACATTTTAAAAGCCATGGAGGACGATTCTGGCATTCAATTGGAAAACTTGCGTGTGGACGGGGGTGCTTGCGCCAATAATCATTTGATGCAGTTTCAGGCGGATATTTTAGATACGGAAGTCCATCGTCCGGAAGTTATAGAATCTACCGCCATGGGTGCGGCGTTCTTAGCAGGAATTCAAGTCGGACTTTGGAAGCAAGAGGACGTGGACCAAAACCGACCTATGAATCGTATTTTCAAACCCACTTTCGATAGGGTAAAAAGAAAGCGTTTGTATGAAAAATGGCAGAAGGCAGTTGAAAGAACTAAAGGCTGGGAAGAGCAGTAGCAATCCGTTTCTAAGGACACGAATCCAAATATGAACCATGGGAGATAGATTGGTAAAGACGCAAAAAGGCTCCACACAATGACCATTTAAACAAAAATGTCAAAAAACATCATATTCTCAAATCAAAATAGAACAAAAACCATTGCCAAACTTGCCAAGGAAGAATTCGATTTGGTTGTTATCGGAGGAGGAATAACCGGCGGTGGCATTGCACTTGATGCAGCCTCTCGGGGCTTAAAGATTGCCCTAGTAGAGAAAAACGACTTTGCTTCAGGTACGAGTAGTAAATCAACCAAATTGATACATGGTGGACTGCGATATCTGAAACAATTTGATTTTTGGCTCGTAAAAGAAGTGGGGTCGGAACGCGCTATTGTACATAAGTTGGCGCCGCATTTAGTGCTTCCTGAAAAGATGTTATTACCGTTAATCGAGAACGGTTCTTATGGAAAGTGGTTGACATCCATAGGTTTGAAAGTCTATGATATTCTGGCCCAAGTTACGGGTGACGACAAACGTCAGATGCTGGAGAAAAAGGAGGCATTGAAGCTTGAACCTTTACTTCCCAAGAAAATTTTAAAAGGAGCTGGCTATTATGCAGAGTATCGAACCGATGATGCGCGCTTGACTATTGAAAATATCAAGACTAGTTTAGGGTTTGGAGCAGAAGCTTTGAATTATGCTTCTGTAGAAGATTTTGAGTATACCGACGAGAAAATCTCAGGCGTAAAAGTAAAGGATACTATTTCCGGGGAGGATTTTACCATTAAAACCAAATATGTTATCAGTGCTGCTGGCCCTTGGGTTGATGAACTTAGAACGCTTAATAACTCCAAAAAAGGCAAGCGTTTACACCTGACCAAAGGAGTGCATTTGGTCTTTCCAAAGGAAAAACTTCCTGTAAAACAATCGGTGTATTTTGATATTCCTGATGGGCGAATGATGTTCGCTATTCCAAGGGGGAAAGTGACCTATGTGGGTACCACGGATACAAATTTCAATTTGGATAAAGACCATGTAAGGACGGATTTAGCCGATGCGATTTATTTATTGTCCGCAGTAAATAATATGTTTCCAAAAATCAATTTGGAGATGGAAGATATCGTTTCTAGTTGGGCGGGTCTGCGCCCATTGATTCACGAAGAGGGAAAGTCAACATCTGAATTATCTAGAAAGGATGAGATTTTTACATCGGATACAGGTTTGATCAGTATTGCCGGAGGAAAACTAACAGGCTATCGTAAAATGGCCGAACGCGTGGTTGACCGTATCGCCAAAAAGCTGGAAGAAGAACACGGGATAAAATTAAAAGAATGTTATACCGATGAAATTCCACTGGCCGGGAACGTCGATTTCAAAAAGTTTAAGCACGTCACCAAATATATAGCGGCTGTTTATGATCGTATTAAAGCAGATGGCTTTACAGAACATGATGCTTGGTTCTTGGTTACCAATTATGGGAAACAAACCGAAATTATTTTGGAAACCTGCAACCATTTGAAAGATGAGGATAAATACGAGCGCATGGCAAAAGCAGAACTCCGGTTTGGTATTGATTATGAAA
>JARFRH010000283.1 GCA_029287355.1 Maribacter sp.
CGTCTAGGGTGATCCACGCGCTAATAAAATCATAGTTTAACCCTAAATCATCGGCATTTTGCCTTTCTAGTACCAAGCTGATGCCTTTTTTTTCTTTAAAAAGACTAATAACATGTTCAATTGGTATTTGAATTGAAGCTGGTTTTAATACGAAAACGTAATCCCCGGTATTCAACCTTGGCTGCATACTTTGGATAAGTTCTTTTAATCTAGTTTCCCCTGCCATAATCGAAATGCTAAAATATATTTGAAGACGCTAAAATCTTTTTTTAATACTGGGTAAATGAAGCTTAAAAGATTTAATTTTAATCCTTAAAACCGGCTTATAAAAATGCAAATTACGAATACAATTCTAATGATTCGCCCAGTAGCTTTTCGTATGAACGAACAGACTGCGGTCAACAACTTTTTTCAAGAAGAACTTAGTTTAAAGAACACGGAGATTAACAAAAAAGCACAGCAAGAGTTTGACAATCTTGTTGAAAAGCTTCGATCGAATGGGGTGAATGTAATTGTAGTAGACGATCGAAAGGAAACCGATACGCCTGATTCGATTTTTCCTAACAATTGGGTGTCATTTCATAATACAGGTACCGTTGTAGCATACCCCATGTTCGCTGAGAATCGCAGAAAAGAAAGGCGTGAGGACATTTTCGATATTCTTGAAGAAAACGGTTTTGAGATAAAAGACATTGTTGATTACACTTCCGCTGAAAAAGAGGGTGTTTTTTTAGAAGGTACAGGGAGTATATTAAAAGACCGTGTAAACCAAAAAGCGTATTGCGCATTGTCTGAACGTGCACATGAAGAATTGTTCATTGAGTTTTGTGAAGACTTTGATTGCTTTCCGGTTGTTTTTACGGCAAACCAAACCGTCAATGGAGAACGAAAACCAATTTACCATACCAATGTGATGATGGCCATGGCCGAAACTTTTGTTGTTATCTGCTTAGATACCATTGATGATAAAAGGGAACGGAAAAATGTGATGACACATTTAAAAAATGATGGCAAGGAGATTATTACAATTACAGAAGCCCAAATGCATTCTTTCGCTGGCAATATGCTTCAAGTGATAGGGGCCGACGATAAGCGTTATATGGTGATGAGCTCTGCAGCTTACAATAGTCTTCGCAAAGACCAAATTAGCGCCATAGAAAAGCACGGTGATATCATTCATAGTCCACTGGATACCATTGAAACTTGTGGAGGGGGCAGTGCTAGATGTATGATGGCCGAAGTATTTTTGCCAAAAAGAAAATAGACCACGATGAAAATTATTATCGCACCTGATAAATTCAAAGGTTCCTTAACGGGATTTGAATATTGTGATGCGGTCGAGGAAGGACTGCGAATAGTTTTTCCTCAAGTGGAAATTATTAAGAAACCCCTTGCAGATGGCGGCGATGGTACTATTGATGTAGTCAAACACTATATTCAAGGAGAGCGAATCAATAGATCTGCCAGTGACCCTTTATTCAGGCCGGTAAACACCTCTTATATTCTTTCTAAGGCCAATGGTATCGCTTTTATTGAAATGGCCGAGGTATCTGGGTTGAAACTACTTTCGGTAAAAGAGCGAAACTGCATGCATACGACTTCTTTGGGTGTTGGGGAATTAATTGTCGATGCTATTGAAAAAGGGGCTGAAGAGCTAATTTTAGGTATAGGGGGGAGCGCAACCAATGATGGCGGCATCGGTATGGCCCAAGCTTTGGGATACCGTTTTTTGGATGCCGATGATAAGGAACTAAAGCCAGTAGGTGGAAGTCTTATTGAAGTCAAAAATATTGATACGACCAACGTACATCCCAAATTAGGTAGCCTTCGGGTAAAAGTGGCTTGTGACGTATCGAATCCACTCTATGGACCAGATGGTGCCGCCCTTATCTATGCGGCCCAAAAAGGCGCATCAAAACTGGACCTTCGATTATTGGATAAGGGACTTGAAAATTTTGCAAAAGTCCTTCAAGAGAAATTTGAGGTCGACGTCCAACAAATAAAAGGAGCTGGAGCGGCAGGGGGAATGGGTGCCGGAACTTTCGTTTTTCTCCAAGCGGAATTGGTATCGGGAATTGATTTAATAAAGAATATAGCTAATTTCGACTCCGTCCTGGAAAATGCCGACTGGGTTGTTACGGGCGAAGGCCAGTTAGATTCACAAACACTATCTGGAAAGACCATTTCGGGCGTGTTGGCATCTGCAAAAAAGAAAAAAGTTCCCGTAGCGGCTTTATGTGGTTCCGTTTCTATTTCGCCCAAGGAACAAGAGGCGTTTGGTTTGGCCTATGCAACTTCCATTCTTAAAGGCATATGCAATTTAGAGGAAGCCATGGCTGCTAGTTATGATAACTTGGTAGATGCTGCATATAATTTCGCCAAGCTTTTGAAGAAAGAAATGAGGTAGCTCCTAAATCTAGAATCCTATGTTTTTGCAATGTTTCGTATCATCCCCCTAAAAATAAAATAATGAAGGGGTACGATACTGTACCAATACAGTCTACCTCTTAAACCGCGAGGTCTAAAAGTAGCCGTTTGATGGAGTATATTATCTTCATCAATTTTAAATTCCAACCAAGCTTCGCCCGGTAGTTTCATTTCAGCGAATAGTAACAATCGTTTTCCTTTTTTATCGGCTAAGAGCACCCTCCAAAAATCAAGAGCGTCACCAGGAAATATCTTATCGGGATGCGTACGCCCTCTTCGAATCCCTACACCGCCCCATATTTGGTCTAAAAACCCCCTTATTTTCCATAGCCAGTTACCGTAATACCAGCCAGTTTCTCCACCTATTTTCCAGATGTTCTCCAAAACTGCAGAAGAATTGCTCACCTTTCTCTTTTGTTCGTCTTTCAACACACCATACTTAGGTACTTGAATATATTTTTCCAAGTCTTTCGTAAAACGTCCGCTGACCATACTATCCTTCCAACTACTCACTACAAGATTCTGTTCTATTTTTTTGAATGCCATATCAATGGCTTCGGCATAGGTGTGGGTCTTGATATTCAATAGCTGCTCCAAGCGATTGTCGTTGGCAACAACTTCTACCTTCATGCTGTCAACTAGATTTAGGGCCAATTTATATGAAGTTGACGTCACAAAATACAACCAGTAGCTCGAAAGTTTAGGAGTCATTATGGGTACGGTGAAAATCCAATTTTTAAAACCTCTGGCTTTGGCATATTGCTCCAACATTTGTTTATAAGTCAGCACATCGGGGCCGGCGATATCAAAAGATTGGCCATAGGTTTTTTCATTGCCGAGTATGCTTGTTAAGAAAAAAATGACATCGCGAATAGCGATAGGTTGTGTTTTCGTCAAGACCCATTTTGGAGTAATCATAAGCGGTAACTTCTCGGCAAGGTCTCGGATAATTTCGAAAGACGAACTTCCAGACCCCACTATTATCCCTGCACGTAACACGGTCAATTCAAACGGACCTTCATAAAGAATGCTTTCGACATTTTTACGAGACCATAGGTGTTTGGAAAGATTATCTTGGTTCACGATACCGCTGAGGTATATTACCTGTTTCACCCCTGTTTGGGCCATGTAAGCATTGAAGTTTCGTGCGGTAATGGCTTCCTGTTCATCGAAGTCTGTGGTGGAAGAACTCATGGAATGAATTAGAAAATAGGCGGCATCAATATCCCTAGAAAGTTTTTCCGAATCAACGCGCTTCAAAAAATCGATTTCGACGATTGATATTTTGGATCTTAAGGCATCATCTATGGATAAGCGTTCCGCATCGCGAACGGCACAGATGACTTCGTGCCCATTATCCAGGAGTTGCGGTAATAAGCGCATCCCAATATAGCCGTTGGCACCGGTGAGGAGTATTTTCATAGATCTTCAATTGAAGTCGGGGCGTTATCAGCCTTGTAGTCCAACATTTTTCTAAAGAATTTTTGAACTGCTTTGGTATCGGCTTCCACTTTTATGAAAAAATGGTCTCGAAAGATGGAATACACAGCCAAATCACCTTTATAAACTGATAATTTGTAATAAGGTATGATCAAAGCAAAGGTCTCCAAAAGCGAACGAAACCTTACAATAACTCCCTTTGGTCGCATTTCTATATTGCAGGTATCACGATTGTTATCTAAAACCAATAGGTTTCCGATTTCAATACTTGTTTCTTTAATGATGAGCTTGGGAGAACCAATACCTTTCATGGCCCAACGTTCTTTGAGCGTAAAAGGTTTGCCAACTTGTTCATCGACCCTTTTGGTGATTTCTTTATTGTTGTATGATACGTTTACGAGCATAATCGGATTCTCTCCCCAAATTTTATCATGTTTGCATCTTCATCCAAAATTGCAAATTCACGCATACCCCAAGGTTGGGTTTTTAATGGCCCGTTTGGGTGAACTACCCCAACTTGATCCATTTCAGTGTAGCGCTTCCCAACACCTGTCACATGCATGTGACAACTGGGATGTTCAGGATGAATTTTATTGTTAGATTTCCAGAAATGGATTTCAATCTTATATCGTCCCATGACCGCATAGTGGTCATCCGTCCATCCGATTTTATCAAAATCCGGTTTTTCATTGTAGAAATTGACGGTCTTTTCAATATTCAAAGCGGCAAGAACAGGTATGGCCTGTTGTAGCTGGTCCATAGAATTATTTTTTCATAAAGTTACTTAAAAACAAGGCGATTACCGAGGGCCTTCGCCTTAAAAGCATAAAAATTGATTAGTTTTGCAGCCTGAAATACCCTGAAAGTATGAATATTCGAAATGTTCTGGAAACCAAGGTTAAAGAAGCGGTTTCTTCTTTGTTTTCCGTGGAATTGCCAAGTGTAGAATTTCAACCTACCCGAAAAGATTTTGATGGGGATATTACCGTGGTGGTTTTTCCGATGTTGCAATTGGTAAAGGGAAATCCCGTTCAGATCGGTGAACAGATTGGGGCTTTTTTAGCAGCCGAAGTTGATGCTGTCTCCGGGTTCAATGTAGTGAAAGGGTTTTTGAATATTGTACTCAATGATGCCTTCTATCTAGGGTTTTTTAATGGGATAAAAGAGGATGCTGACTATGGCTATAAAGCAACTTCAAAAGATGCGGTAATGGTCGAATATTCATCCCCGAATACGAACAAGCCCTTGCATTTGGGCCATATTCGCAATAACCTCTTAGGCTATGCCGTAGCAGAAATATTAAAGGCCTCAGGAAAAAAAGTATACAAGACCCAGATTATCAACGATAGGGGTATCCATATTTGTAAGAGTATGTTGGCTTGGCAGCGTTTTGGTAATGGAGAAACTCCTGAATCCACCAAACTGAAAGGGGATAAGTTGGTCGGCAATTATTACGTGAAATTCAACCAACAATACACCAAGGAAATCGATGAAATGATCGCGAATGGGGTAGAAAGGAAAGTTGCCGAAAAAGAAGCACCTTCGCTGTTGGAAGCGCAAAAAATGCTCCAAAGATGGGAAGCTAATGATGAAGAAATAGTAGCCCTTTGGAAAAAAATGAATGCTTGGGTTTATAAGGGTTTTGATGAAACCTATAAGAACATGGGCGTTGATTTTGATAAACTCTATTACGAAAGTGATACCTATTTATTAGGAAAGGATGTAGTTGCCGATGGACTAAAAAAAGGGGTTTTCTATAAAAAAGAAGACGGTAGCGTTTGGATTGACTTGACAGCTGATGGTTTAGATGAAAAAATTGTACTCCGTTCAGATGGTACAGCCGGTTATATGACCCAAGCTATTGGTACCGCCATACAACGAGTAAAAGATTATCCTGATAT
>JARFRH010000305.1 GCA_029287355.1 Maribacter sp.
GTCCAAACACGAAATGATTTTAATTTCCCAGAAGGCAGAACATAACTATGTAGGTGTTAAATGTGGCATTATGGACCAGTACGCCAGCATGTTTGGCATTGAAAACAATGCTTTGCTATTGGATTGCAGAACGGTCAGATCAAAACCTTTTGAAATGAACCTTAAAGACCACGAACTCATATTGATCAATACCAATGTGAAACATAGTTTATCGGATTCTGCCTATAATGACAGGCGCTCCGTCTGTGAATCGGTTGCGGGCATGTTGCATGTAAAAGCCTTAAGGGATGCCGACGAATTTGATCTGGAATCTGTCAGGGATATACTCACACCTGAAAATTATCAAAAAGCCCTGTATGTCATTCAAGAAAATGATAGGGCGGTCAAGGCTTCTAAAGCCATGGAAGATGGGGATTTAAAAGCTTTGGGTGCACTTCTCTATGCCTCACACGAAGGATTGCAAAAGCAATATCAGGTGAGTTGTGATGAACTGGATTTTCTGGTATTACAGGCAAAACAAAATAGCCATATTTTAGGGGCGCGTATGATGGGTGGTGGTTTTGGCGGCTGTACCATTAACCTGATTGCAAAATCAGAAACAGAATCATTCAAGGCATTTGTTTCAAAAGCCTATAAGAATAAATTTAACAATGATTGCTCCATTTATTCCGTAAGGCTTTCCAATGGAACAGCATTGATCAAACAACCCATTTCATAATAATTATAAAATGAATACCGATCTACAAGATTTTTCACATAAACGTTTAAACATCCTCACTGGGGAATGGGTTTTGGTATCCCCGCATCGCGCTAAAAGACCTTGGCAAGGGCAAAATGAAGACGTTTTAAATGAGGTTAGGCCATCCCATGATGAGTTTTGTTATTTATGTGCAGGAAACACGAGGATCAATGGCGAACAAAATCCTAACTACGAAGATGTATTCGTATTTACCAACGATTTTGCTGCACTTCAAAATGATTCCAAATCGTTTTTGGTTGATGACGGCCTGCTAAAAGCGCAGAGCGAACAAGGTATTTGTAAAGTAGTTTGTTTTAGTCCCGACCATTCCAAAAGTTTGGCAGAAATGACCGTTGAAGATATTCAAAAAGTGGTTTTTTCATGGCAAAATGAGTATAAAGAGCTTGGAGATAATAAGAGTATTAATTACGTTCAGATTTTTGAAAACAAGGGTGCTGTTATGGGATGCAGTAATCCGCATCCACATGGACAAATTTGGAGCCAGTCAACACTTCCAAATGAAGTTGAAAAAAAAGACAAGCAACAACGCAAATATTATAAAGCAAAAAACAGCAGTCTTTTAGGAGATTATCTGGCACAGGAATTACATAAAAAGGAGCGCATCATTTTTGAAAACGAATCCTTTGTTGTCTTAATACCCTTTTGGGCTGTATGGCCATTTGAAACCATGATTGTTCCAAAAAGGGTACAGCCCAATATTTTGGGAATGGATACTAAAGAAGCTTTGTTGTTTTCAGAGGCCATTTCCGTCTTAACAAAGGCGTATGATAGGCTGTTCAATGTATCCTTTCCGTATTCAAGCGGGATCCATCAATCCCCAACAAACGGAGAGGGAAATAGTCATTGGCACTGGCACATGAGTTTTTACCCTCCCTTGTTGAGAAGTGCCACGGTAAAGAAATTCATGGTAGGTTATGAAATGTTTGGTTCTCCGCAAAGGGATATAACAGCTGAAATTGCAGCAAAAACAATACGAGATTTAATAAAATAATGAAATAATGAAACACAAGATTATAGTAACTGGAGGATGTGGATATATAGGTTCCCACACCGTTATTGCATTAATGGAAAATGATTTTGAAGTCATAATTCTTGATGATCTGTCAAATTCCAATGAGCAAATTTTAGATAGAATCACAAAAATAACTGGTCGTAAACCGGAATTCGTAAAGGTTGATTTAAAAGATTTGGATCATGTTCACAATGTTTTTGGACATTTTAGAGATGCAGATGCCGTAATTCATTTTGCTGCACATAAGGCCGTATCTGAATCGGTTCAAGAACCCTTGAAATACTATCAAAATAATTTATACTCATTAATTAATACTCTGATATCACAACAGGAGAATGGAATACATAATATTATATTTTCTTCTTCGGCAACGGTTTATGGAAACCCAGATACATTACCAATAACAGAGAAGAATAAAACCCAACGCCCTTTTTCACCTTATGGAAACACAAAAAAAATAGCAGAAGAAATCCTTGAAGATGTGGTATTGGTAAGCCCCGATTTTTCTGCCATCTCTTTGAGGTACTTCAATCCCATTGGGGCTCATGAATCTGGACAAATTGGGGAATTTCCAAACGGAATCCCGAATAATTTAATGCCTTATATCACACAAACAGCTGCCGGTGTAAGAGAAAAATTAATGGTCTTTGGGAATGACTATCCTACTAAAGACGGCACTCCTATTAGGGATTATATTCATGTTGTGGATCTGGCAGAGGCCCATGTATTGGCTTTAAAAAGATTGTTAAATAAAGAACAAGAAAGTCAGTTGGAAATTTTTAATCTCGGAACGGGTGATGGGTATTCTGTTCTGGAAGTCATTCAATCTTTTGAGTCCGTAACCGGTTCTAAATTAAACTTTGAAATCACTGGGCGGCGTGATGGCGATGTTCCAAAACTATTTGCGTCAACGGATCTTGCTAAAGAAAAGCTGGGATGGTCTGCAAATAGAAAATTGGACGAGATGATTAGTTCATCATGGAAATGGGAACAAAACCTCCGGGAAGAGTTAATTTAATTTATGGTATGATACGGGGAAGAACAACATTGTCGGAAATGTCCAAAGCGTTGAATTTATCTGTTTCAACAGTTTCTAAATCGCTATCGGACAGTCAAGATATTGGTGTATTGACAAAAAAAAGAGTAAAGGAGTTTGCGAAAAAATGTCATTATAAACCAAATAGTTTTGCATCGGGGTTAAGAAATGGGCACACAAAAATAATTGGGTTAATAATTCCTAAC
>JARFRH010000314.1 GCA_029287355.1 Maribacter sp.
CTCTGGGCCATCATCCAAGGTCGGTAAATCGGTCAGCTGTTCTTCTTTTCCGTTCTTGATGTTTACCGTGTGAATATTATAGGCGTCGTTGCGGTTGCCTGTGAATACCATTTTTTCATTATCCGGAGACCAGCCATGAAAGTAGGAGGCACCCACCCCAGGTTTGGTAACCATTGTGGGCACCGAATCACCCTCCGCGGGCAAATAGTATAGGGCGGAAGTGCCATCGTCTTCTTGGTTATGGTGGCTAATCCCTATAAGAGAACCATCAAAAGTCAATACGTGATCATTGTTATTCCTGATGGCAAATCCCGTGTTCAAAGGAGTAATCGTACCATCGGCCAGTTCATATTGATAAAGGTGCCCCTTGGAGTTATAGATCAGTTTTTTGCTATCGACCGTCCAGTTGGGTGCTTGTATGGAATGGGCGGATCGGTACCGAATTTCGCGATGGCCTGTGGTAACGTCCATCAGCTCCAAATTACTCCCGATATAATCCCGATAGGGCGTATAGTTGGCATCTACGGGCTTGATGATGCGCACATTGCTAAATGTAGCACTTTCCATCACTTTTGGATTATGGGAGCAAACATAAACACCCACATAGACTTCCTTGTCCATGTCCATATCGGTGAGTACTACACTGGTAAATTCCTCGCCAAATTTGGCGGTTGACATGATATACTTGGTTCCACGTCTTTCTAGCTGAATAATGGAAGGGGAGAGGCTAGTCGATTTTAGCTCTTCAGTAGGGCTACCAACGCTTTTTCTGAATTGCAACGAGGTGAGGCCGTCGCCGTGCGTAGAAGCGTTGACGTGTTTTGAATTGGCATCTAAACTATTTTTGACGATCCAACCCACTTTGCGATGGGGATCAGCGCCCTCACCGATAAATTCAACCGTGCTGCGTAAAATAAAATCCCCCTGAATGGTTGTCCATAGGTACTGAAATTCATCTTTGCCGAACCACATATTCGTACCTGAGCCGGAAAGTGTATAGGTTTGTTTATCGGTATTGTAAATGGCGGTACCTTTTAGTTCTGGGGCGCCAATGGCCGTAGTACCATCGAAGATCCCGATTTTATGCTGTGAAAAACCAGCGAGGGTGATGAAGAGAAATAGGGCAAAGGAAATATTGATTTTCATACTAGCGATTGATCGGTTATTGAAAACGGAATTAAAGATAACCATTTCATTGTGAAATGCTTGTGGGCTCATTTTGACAGCGTTCACACGCAGATATTAAATCACCCTGTGAACTTGCAGGTGTTCATTTCCTACTTCCTCTAACACGTTAAATTTGAGTTAATTGGCCCATGGAGCGCTGACATTGGCTTAAGAATTTAATAATTTAAGGGGGAACCAATAGCTCTTTGAAAATGAAAAAAATAGTATTTGCTTTCGCAATGTGCGCTGTGCTCGTATTGACCTTGTCAGCAACCGATCTTATGGAGCCCGAATCGAATCTGACAGCAGGTTTCGTCACGGGCAACCCTGAAATAGCCTCTATCAATCAAATGAGTTTCGGCCCAGAAGGAATCTTGTTTTTGGGCGATTCTAAAAATGCCGCTATTTATGCACTGAATACCAAGGACCTACAAGCTACTAGCGAAGTGGCCGAAATCAACATGAGTGGCTTCGATACGAAGATCGCCGCCTCTTTGGGCACTACCATTGAAAACATCAAGATCAGCGACATGGCGGTCAATCCCGTTTCGAAAAACGTCTATTTTGCTGTTCATGTGGCCGACGGAACCCCGGTATTGCTCAAATTAAAAGGGGAGGGCTTCGAAAACGTTTCCTTGCAAGAGGTGAGTTACTCCAAAATAGCATTGACCGACCCCATACCTGCCGACGCCAAAGATAAACGCGACAGGCCACTTCGTACATGGGCCATTTCCGATTTGAAGTTCCACAAAGGAAAAGTCTTGGTCTCTGGTTTATCGAACAAAGAATTCGGTTCTACCTTTAGAAGTATTCCTTTTCCTTTTACCGATACCCAAGAGTATGCTTCCCTTGAAATTTGGCATGCCGCCCATGGCAAATATGAAACGCATGCACCTATTAAGACCTTCGATGTGATAGCACTCGACAAGGTCGATTACCTCATGGCAAGTTATACCTGTACGCCATTGGTACTGTTTCCTTTGGACGCACTCAAAGAGGGTATTCATACCAAGGGAAGAACAGTGGCAGAACTTGGTGCCGGTAATTCGCCCCTTGATATGATCTCGTATGAAAAGGAGGGAAGCACCTACTTTTTGATGTCGAACAGCAATCGACCTGTTATGCGTATCAAATACGATGACATCGCCAATTTTAAGGAGTCGATGACCGAACCTGTAACGGTGTTCGCCGAGACCGAGGGCGTGGCCTATGACAACCTGCCTTTTCCGTATGTATTGCAAATGGATAAGCTCGATGCGACCCATGTGATTTACCTGCAGCGACAGGCTGACGGGGATCTTAGATTGCGAGTGCGCCCAACGGAATGGATGTAAACGATGTGCATACAAAGCCTAAGGAGATCAGGTACCGCTTGGTCTTTTTTTGTTTGGCCTTGTTGGCCCTGGCTTGTGGGCGGGGAGATCAGGTACATATCATACAGCTCAACTATGAGAACGGAAGGGCGGTAGGTATCACCTTTACTTCGGAAATGGATGTTGAGCAGCTACGGGTTTTTGTAGGCGAGGAATCGCAGACTTCGGTCATAGGGGTGATCGTCAGCCTAAAGGGCGAGCACAATTTTACACCGATACTTCCTTTTACTCCGGGCCAGAATTATACGCTTCGTAAAAAGGATACCGAAGTACTGGCCTCCTTTAGCATACCGGATCGGGTGCCGACCGATGCCGTCGAGTTGTTGGCCATCTATCCGCAGTCGGATACGGTGCCCGAGAACCTCTTGAAAATGTATTTTGAATTTGCAAAACCCATGCAGGTAGTGGGGAATGCCTTGGATTTCATTAGGGTGACCAATGAAACCAATGGCACGGAAATACAGCCCTTTTTGAGACTGGAATCTGAACTGTGGAACAAAGAACGCACGCTACTGACGCTGTGGTTGGACCCTGGTCGTATCAAGACCGATTTGATTCCCAATAGGGAAAGGGGTCTGCCTTTGAAGGCAGGCAATAGCTATATGGTAGCTATCGATAGCAGCTGGAAATCGATTGAAGGTACACCCTTGAAGAAGGGATATGCCAAACAAATTTACGTCGGTCCACGCGACGACACCCAACCCGATATGAACTTATGGCAGCTGCGCAAGCCGGCGGAAGATGGGGACAAGAGTTTGTATTTGGACTTCATGGAACCGATGGATGCGTTTTTGGCCAAGGAAACCATTGGCATCTATGGCATGGATGATACCCACATACAGGGTCGGTTTAAACTGCTCCAAAAGGAACGCGTTCTGCGATTTGTGCCCGATAGGGAATGGGAGAGTCCAGAAATCGAAATACGGGTAGAATCACGACTGGAAGACTTGGCGGGGAATAATCTTGAAAGACGCTTCGATACCCCGATTAGGGACGGGAAATTCCGCGATAGGGATACAACGAAAATCCGAAGCCTCAAGTTCAAGCTGAAATAGTAGGCCGGGCCTTAGACTATACGGTCACCCTGAGCGGAGGCGAAGGCTTAGGAACAACATAACTTTGTAGCCCTTCGACTGCGCTAGGGATGAAAATATATTTTAATATAAATAATTGATAATGAATTATTTAATTGTATTTATAGGAAGTTTTATTTTAAGTTATGGTAATGTTGTTGCACAGGAGGGTTATACGACCTTGCGAAAGAACATGGTGGAGCAACAGATTCAAGCGCGCGGTGTTGCCGACCAAGCGACTTTGTCGGCGATGTTGAACGTGCCACGCCATGAATTCGTACCGGAGGCCCTAAGACCCTATGCCTATTTTGATCAACCCTTGTCGATCGGCAACGGACAGACCATATCGCAGCCCTATATTGTCGCCTTCATGACAGAGGCCTTACGATTAAAAAAGTCGGATAGGGTACTCGAGATCGGTACGGGCTCCGGGTATCAGGCGGCGGTATTGGCAAAAATCGTGGATTCGGTCTATACCATAGAGATTGTGGAGCCTTTGGCGATGGCTGCCGCCAAGCGGCTCAAAGCGCTCAAGTACGCCAATGTCTTGGTGAAATCGGGTGATGGTTATCACGGCTGGCCCCAAAAAGCACCCTTTGATGCCATTATTGTAACGGCCGGGGCGGACAGCATTCCACAGCCCTTGGTCGATCAAATCGAAGAAGGCGGACGCATGATCATTCCCGTCGGGCCACATAACGGGGTACGACAATTGGTGCTTTTGATCAAAAAGAAAAATAAAATCGTGAAACGGAATTTAATGGCGGTGCGGTTTGTTCCTTTTACACGCGATAACTAAAATGGGATAACCATAGAGAGATTCTAATATGAAACAGTTGGTTTTAATGGCGATGTTATCCCTATTAGGGATAACATGCTACGGACAGGAATTAACGAGCAAAATGGCCTGGAGTATCAAGTACGGGCGTTCTGAAAATCTAAAGCATTTAATCATACCGGAGCGTATCGATGAATGTGTCGGAGTGGGGGACAGTAAAAAGTATAATTACCTGGCCATAAGCATCAAATTGAAATCCATGGAATCGCTGCGTTATTTTGTAGAAAACGGGGCGGATATCGAAGGGGTTTGTGCCGATAAGACCCCTTTGATGTATGCCGCCAAATACGGGCAATTGGAAATGCTGCAATATCTAGTGGCGCAGGGGGCGAATCTGAATGCTACCTATAAGGGCAAAACGGCGCTGAGTTATGCACGATATTTTCGGCGACGGGAGATAGTAAAGTACTTACGCGCACTTTGATTTTGTTCCGTGGCGATTAATAAGAGGTTTGCGATTGGCCTGCGCCAGTGCCTGTTAAAAAAACGGCCCTATTTCAAATGTCCCTAAAATTTCGTAACTTGTTGATAATTAGATATTCTCACGCAAAAGTTTCCCTTGAAAGTATACTTTGAGACCCCAAAGCCCCTTGGCGCTATGAATAGGACATTTTTGGCCTTCAGCTAATTTGGTAATCATAAAAATCTTTTAGTATGAAACGAGTTATTCTTATTGGATTGGGAGTTATTGCCCTAGCTTTAATAGCGTATTTTGTATTTGCCGCAGCACATCGCGAAGACCTGGGTCGGCTTGATCTTGCTGCCTACGACACTTCAAAACGCTTTTGTGTGTATAAAATTACCAAGGGGACGTCCACTGAGCAGGTAGTGTATGCAAATGGCGATAAGGTATGTATCGAATGTAGAACGGGTTGGCCTCCAGGAGGGCAGCACAACCAAGAGTGTTATTCCCGTATAACATTTATATCCTCGGATGGGCGTGCTACATATGAAGGAGAGTTGTATGATATCAAGTTGTGCCATGAATGTACGGATGGAAAAGGCTACTATGCAAAGCCGTAGTGTTAAGGCAATTGGATAAGCCATCGAGACCTAGCGGTAGTTTTACCCCGGTATTTCATTTGTGGCATCATAATTGAAATGCACACAGTAATTATTAATATTAAATTATAGTACAATGAGTAAAGGAACAGTAAAATTCTTCAACGATGCAAAAGGCTTCGGATTTATTACGGAAGAAGGTTCAAACGAGGAACATTTTGTTCACATTTCAGGATTAGTCGATGAGATTCGCGAAGGCGATGAAGTTGAATTCGAGCTAACCCAAGGAAAAAAAGGATTAAACGCAGTTGACGTAAGAGTTATAGAATAAGACGCTTAAACTTTAAGAGTAAGGCCCATCCGCCATCTGGCGGATGGGCCTTTTTTATTGCGTTTTTATGATGTATTAATTTGAATTGGAACCAATATCGGCAACGGCAACAATGTGACCCGTTTCATCAAGGATCGTGATATGGCCATTAAGCGTGACTAAACCCTCATAGGCAATCGTCTCTCCGTTGTCGAATTGGGTAATGGTCGTATTACTAACGGAACATTCACAAGCCGTTAAGGTGATGGCAACATCACCGCCTTCCGAGGCGCTATTAAAATTAATAAAAGCGGGATTCGTTGTGGTATTTGAATTGTTCAGCTCAATCAAAACATGGGAGGAACCGTTCTCTTCTTTCGTAAAGGTCGCAGTACCTGAAACCCCGGAATCGGCAACAGCGACCAGCGTATAGGCTATTTCTTGAGGGATAGCCAATGTGGGCTCATCGAGTTTATTACAACTTGTAAAAACCAGACTACATACAAGTGCAAGAACGGAGAGTGCGTTTTTCAATTTCATAATTTTTTTGAGTTTTTAATTATACCAAAACTATTAAAAGCTTAGACAGGATACGTTATTTTGGGATACTTTTCTACAAGAAGTTTGAAAATAGAGCCATTGTGCAACTATCGCTCGTATTTTACCAAGGTTATTTGACGAAAACCCCGGAAATCATTCAAAATCCGCTCAATTTTAAGCAAAATCAGTGATTCGTGTAACAAACGGCAAGACACCAGCGTCTATTGTTATAGACGCAAGAACTATTCATCCATCAAAAAGAACCGATCATGAAAAAAACACCTTTATTTTTAGCCCTAATGCTCATCACCGTATCTAGTGTTATGGGGCAATATACCGAAACCAAAAATATCAAAGAGGCCTTTGATAATATACAATTAGACGGAAACGTACGGCTGTATTTAAAACAAGGTGCTGAGACCAAAGTCAGTCTTGAAACAAGAAATGAACGGAATTTGGAGGATTATCGAATCAGCGTTCAAAATAACACCTTATACATAGGACTTCGTAAAAAAGAACGGTTCGGCGGTTCTAGAAAACGCCATTCTGCACCTAAAATCAAAGTGTATTTGACACATCCCGAACTAAAAGGGATCGATATGGACGGTTTGGTATATGTCAACTCCATTGATCCCGTTTCGAGCGATAGTTTTAGTATTAAGGGCGACGGGCTCATTAGAGGGGAAATTGAAGTAGACGTTCAGGAGTTACGCGTTGATTTGGACGGATTGTGTTCTATGAGTTTTTCCGGCAAAGCGGATGATTCCGATTTACGTTTGGATGGACTGGGAAGAATCAATGCCCGGGATTTAGAAACTTTAAAAGTACACACATCGGCAGACGGACTGGCAAGTATTCGAGTTGCCGAATTCGAGTAGCGTGGGCGAGCTTTTAGATTATCCTGCGGATGATTTAAAAGGCGGCGAGAAGCAGCGCTGGCTTTTAGTAGGGTAAGTTTGTTTTACAGCCGATTTGCTAAGGTTGTGAAGCACAGGGTTGGCCTTTAATGGGTGAGGATCTAAATATTCTATTTTACATAATATAAATTATGATACATTTGTAGCTAATTCCCGGATAGCGCATTTCTGCGCTATTTTACATAATTACGTTATAGTTCCTGCAAGAGAATTATAACATAGGAATTATGTAAAAGGGAATTTGTGGATCGTATCAAAATAAGTTGTTACCAGGCAACCGCTTCAACCCGCCACCAAAAGTAATCAGCCACTGGCTAATTTCTTTTGTCACGTGTCTGTACTCATAATTTGTCGTTATGTAAAATAGCCGCTGCCAAACGCTCGATTGTTTTTTAAATTATAAAATGCTGAAAAACGCATTTTAAATTTAAACT
>JARFRH010000329.1 GCA_029287355.1 Maribacter sp.
CCTTTCAACCTCAACAAATGGATTGAAGAAAATCGTGATACCTTAAAACCTCCGGTGGGGAATAAAAATCTTTATAAAGATGCTGGGGATTTTATTGTCATGGTGGTCGCCGGACCCAATGCGCGAAAAGACTATCACTACAATGAAACGGAAGAACTCTTCTATCAGCTAGAAGGCAACATCGAAGTTCATATTCAGGAAGATGGGCAGAAGAAAACTATGAAATTAGGCCCTGGGGATATGTATTTGCATCCGGCAAAAGTACCTCATTCACCTGTGCGCCATGAGGGAAGCATTGGTCTGGTCATTGAACGCAAACGTTCGGAAATGAAAGTAGATGATGGTCTGTTATGGTTCTGTGATAATTGCAACAATAAATTGTATGAAACCTATTTTACATTACACGATATTGAAAAAGACTTCTTAGGCCATTTCAAACATTTCTATGGCTCTGAAGAATTGCGAACTTGCGATAATTGTAACACCGTTATGCCGGTTGATAAAAGGTTCATTCCAGAAGACTAAGAATTATGGAATATTTAATCAAAATTTTAATCGGATTGGTAGCACTGCTTCACCTCTATTTTCTGTACTTTGAAATGTTTGCATGGACGACAAAAGGAAGAAAAGTGTTTCGAAACTTTCCTGCGGAATTGTTTGAACCCACCAAGTCCATGGCGGCCAATCAAGGTTTATACAATGGTTTTTTGGCTGCAGGATTGGTCTGGACCTATTTTATCAATGACTCCTATTGGGGTGATAATATTGCCCTTTTCTTTTTGTGCTGTGTTGCCGTTGCAGGAATTTATGGGGCTTTAACCGTTACCAAGAAAATATTCTTTATTCAAGCGCTGCCCGCTTTAATTACAATTGCCTTAATTCTTTTTAGATGATGAAAAACCTATTACCATTTTTCCTGATTCTTACCACAGTATCCTTATCCGCACAAATGACTCCAGAAGAAGTAGTACAAAAACAATTGGAAACATATAACAATCGTGACATTGATGGATTTATGTCTGTCATTGATCAAAATGTTACCCTGCATGATTTTTCCACTGGGGAAATTACATTAGAAGGGTTCGAAGCCTGTAAAAAAGTCTATGGCGCCTTATTCGAGGCTTCGCCAAAACTTCACTCCAAGATATTGACCCGGACTATATTCGACAACAAGGTGATTGACCACGAATACATTACAGGAAGAAAAGGAAGTGACACCGCCATAGAATTAGTGCTGATTTACGAGGTAAACCTTGAAAAAATCACTAAGATCACTGTTCTTAGAAAGCAGGAGTAAATCAGGACTTTATTCGTAGCTTTGTCAAAAATTTAACAATACACGTTCAAAAAGTTATAAAATGTCAAAAGTAGCAACAGAATTTGGTATCCATGAAGCGCTGAAAGCTTTAGGTCTTGAAGAAGTTAATGAAGGTACTTCAACAGGATCGAATAATTTCTCTTCAGGGGAAATCATTGAATCGTATTCCCCTGTAGATGGGACTTTGATAGGAAAAGTCAAAACAACTTCTCAAGAAGATTATGAAAAAGTGATGGCAACCGCTACTGCAGCATTCAAAACTTGGCAGCAAAAACCGGCCCCTTTGCGAGGTGAAGTTGTTCGTCAGTTTGGCGAAAAACTCAGAGAGAAAAAAGAGGCCTTAGGTAAATTGGTTTCCTATGAAATGGGAAAAAGTTATCAAGAAGGTTTGGGCGAAGTACAAGAAATGATCGACATCTGTGATTTCGCCGTAGGACTTTCTAGACAATTACATGGCTTGACCATGCACTCAGAACGACCTGGACACAGAATGTATGAGCAGTATCACCCATTAGGGGTGGTCGGGATTATTTCGGCTTTCAACTTTCCAGTTGCCGTATGGGCATGGAATACAGCCTTAGCTTGGATTTGTGGTGATGTTTGTGTTTGGAAACCATCTGAAAAAACGCCGCTATGCGGAGTTGCCTGTCAACATATAGCTGCCGAGGTTTTTAAGGCAAACGGTTTGCCAGAGGGTATATCTTGTTTGATAAATGGAGATTATAAAGTAGGGGAAATGATGACCCAAGATGGTCGCATTCCTTTGGTTTCCGCAACGGGTTCTATTCGTATGGGGAAAATCGTTGCACAAGCAGTTGCCGCCAGATTAGGAAAGTCTTTGTTAGAGTTAGGAGGAAACAATGCGATAATCGTCACGCCGGATGCAGATATTAAAATGACAGTAATAGGTGCTGTTTTTGGGGCGGTGGGCACTGCAGGACAGCGCTGTACTTCCACTCGAAGATTGATCATACACGAATCTATTTATGATAAAGTAAAAGATGCTCTTGTGGACGCATATAGTCAGCTACGCATCGGAAACCCATTAGACGAAAACAATCATGTAGGTCCGCTAATCGATACGGACGCCGTAGGTCACTATAAAAACGCATTGGAGAAAGTAGTAGCAGAGGGTGGAGAAATCATTGTTGAAGGTGAGGTATTGGAAGGTGAAGGCTACGAAAGTGGTTGTTATGTAAAACCGGCCATTGCAGAAGCAAAGAATACTTTTGAAATCGTACAGCATGAAACATTTGCTCCTGTACTTTATCTTTTAAAATATTCTGGGGATGTCGAAAATGCCATTGCCATTCAAAATGGCGTTGTTCAAGGACTTTCGTCCGCAATTATGACAAATAATTTGCGCGAAGCGGAGCGTTTCTTCTGTCTCTTATACACATCT
>JARFRH010000037.1 GCA_029287355.1 Maribacter sp.
ACATACGGGGGATGCCTTAGAAATCATTCCCGAATTAGATGTTTGTTTCGATCTTGTTTTCATCGATGCTGAAAAAGTTAGCTATGACGCCTATTTTGAGGCGGTTCTAAAAAAGACGAAACCCGGAAGCATTATTCTATCTGACAATGTGCTCTGGTCAGGCAAAGTAGTTGAACCCTTGAATACAAAGGATAAAGCCACAAAAGTACTTTTGGAGTATAATCAAAAATTGAAAAAGGACCCAAGAGTCGAGACGGTTTTACTACCTATTCGTGATGGACTAACTTTATGCAGGGTGTTAAAAGGTTAGTGTACCCTTTGTAAAACCCGACTGCGGCCAATATTCCAACAAGGGCACCAACAATAATATCTACGGGATAATGAACCCCGACAAAAATTCGACTCGAAGCAAAGACAAGAGGCCAAAGATAAAAAACCCAAGCCCATTTAAACCGCCCCTTCAAGAAAAGCACGATGGCGGTGGTAATCGAAAAAGAACTCGCAGTATGACCTGAAAAGAAGCTGTAGGTACCTGGGTTTTTTAATATTCGTATTAAGGTATTTACTTCCGAATCATTATTAGGCCTTAATCTGACAAAATAATTCTTCGTTACATCCGTAGCAAATGAAATAAAAACAGTCAATAAAGTAATAGTGAGCAAAACAAAGATTGCCTCCCGTTTGGGGTATTTTACAAAAATCAGTATAATAAAAAGAATGAAAAGGGGAATCCAAGTAGGAAAATTAGTTACGGTAGTCCAAAATAAATCATAATCCTCGATACCCAAGTTGTTTAGGTAGATAAAAGTTGCTCTATCCCATTCCAACAATTTTTCAAGCATGTCAATCTCTTTTGACAGTCCCTTTGATCTTCTCTATCCCATCTTTAACCTCTCCAAGTTCTTTTGTGAGGCCTGAAGTCATGTTTTCCTTTACTTCGTCAATATCTTTTTTGATATCTGAAACAAAACTGGTATCAATACCCTGTTTATCAGCACTTTTTTGAATCTCTTGCTTGATATCTTCGGTAGCATCTTTTAATTGGCGCATACCTTTGCCCAATCCCTTTGCTATGCCGGGAATTTTATCCGCACCGAACACCATGACCACAATGAACATGATAAAGAATATCTCGGCACCACTAATGAATAAAAAATGTATTAAAAACATAAACACAAATATAATGAAGTTTACATACCCCAAGAAAAAAGCCCCGTGAATTACAGGGCTCTAATTTCATTGGTCAAAACTTCTAACCTTTGATTTTTTCCTTCATCTTATCAAAATCAGACTTTTCTTCTTTTCTTGGCCAACCATTATTTGTGGTATCGATATCCGCAGTTTCGGCTTTTGGATCCACGATTACCCCGGTAAGCTCCTTTTCAGTAGACAATACGACACTTACTTCTTGATCGTTCTTTCGCCAGATTTCCGCAGGGTACCTAATGTTCTCCGTAGAGCCGTCTGCAAAGCTATATTCGACAATTAATGGCATCGGAATCCCGCCTGGCTTATCGTATGTAATTTCATAAAAATATTTCGGATCTTTCACCTCTGCCCTTTCACTTGCGGTCATATTGTCCATCATGAACTCTTTTAAGGTTTTAGAAGTTTCTGAAGCTGATACACCCTTTAAGTTGGGATCATAGTCAGCACTTCCCTCCTCTACCAATATCACTTTAGATAACAAATCACCTGTTGCAGGTTTATTTGCAACTTGATACTTCTTCAAACCTTTAACCCCAATATCAACATAGTCGGTGGTATAGAACCAGCCTCTCCAATAATAATCTAGATCAACTGCCGAAGCTTCCTCCATGGTACGGAAAAAATCTTCGGGTGTTGGGTGTTTGAACATCCATCGTTTCGAATATGTTTTAAATGCATGGTCGAACAATTCTCTTCCCATCACCGTTTCTCGAAGGATATTCAAAGCGGTAGCGGGCTTTCCGTAGGCATTTGGACCCAATTGGTAGACATTCTCTGGATTTGACATGATTGGCGAGATAGTGTTCTGATCACCACTCATATAAGGTACAATTTTAGAAGGATCTCCTCTTCTTGAGGGATAGGCATCATTGGGGGCTACAGCTTCAGGATAGGCTTCCCCAAATTCTTGTTCGGCCATCTACTGCATAAAAGTATCAAGGCCTTCATCCATCCAACCCCATTGACGTTCATCAGAGTTCACGATCATTGGAAAGAAATTGTGTCCGACCTCATGAATGATCACACTGATCATTCCAAACTTCACTCTATCAGAGTAAGTTCCATCAGGATTTGGTCGACCGTAATTCCAGCAAATCATGGGATACTCCATTCCCTGATTTTTCGCATGTACTGAAATTGCTTTGGGATAGGGATAATCAAAACTGTGCGCAGAATACGACTTCAAAGTAAGTGCTACGGCTTTAGTTGAGTATTCTTCCCACAATGGATTCCCTTCAGGTGGATATAGAGAAACGGCCATTACGTCTCGGTTACTCAATTTTACGGCTTGCATATCCCAAATAAATCTTCGGGAAGTTGCAAATCCATAGTCCCTGACATTTTTCGCGAAGAACTTCCAAGTCTTTTTTTGGTTAGAAAATTCTTTGGATGCTGCTTCCGCTTCCTCTTGAGAAACAATTAATACGGGCTTATCATATGATTTCTTCGCTTTCTCATAGCGCTTGATCATTTCTTTTGAAAAGACCTCTTTTCTATTCTGTAGCGTTCCTGTAGCATCTAAAATATGATCAGCAGGTACGGTAATATTAACTTCATAGTCACCGAAATTAAGGGCAAACTCCCCGTTACCCCAAAATTGATGGTTTTGCCATCCTTCAACGTCATTATAGACCGCCATTCTTGGAAAGAACTGTGCAATAACATATGCCCTATTCCCATCTGCAAATTCCTCATATCCTGAACGCGCTCTATCAACAACGTGATTTACAACATTATAATCCCATTTAATGGAAAAAGACATTTGCTCTTTGCTTTTTAATGGCTTCGGCAAATCTACTCGCATCATGGTAAAACTAATGGTATATGGCAAGGGCTTTCCTAAAGCATCTTTAACGTGCGCTATATTAAATCCACCATCGAAGGCAGGATTCACATATTTCTTTGCGAAATCCTCTACAGATTCTTCCGGGCTTATTTTCTTACCATTTTTAAGTAATGCTTTTGAATCATTTGCTCTGATATTTTGATCCAATTGAACCCATAAAAATTCAAGGTCATCAGGGGAATTGTTGATATATGTTATGGTCTCTTCGCCATAAATCCTATGGTTTTCATCATCCAACTCGATGTTCATTTTATAATTAGCCTGTTGTTGATAGTAATCAGGCCCTGGAGCTCCCGAAGCGGAACGGTAGGTGTTCGGAGTAGCGAATTCTTCGTACAACTGTTTGAACTTGCTCTGATTGGTGTGGCCTCCTTCTCTTACTTTATCTTCTTCTTGAGCGCTTACCACTGCCGCAAAAAGGAACAGCATTGACGCAAAACAGTACTTTATTTTAGTCATCTTTTAATATAATTAGTATAGTTTCGAAATGTATAGTTTTTTTAAGAAATGAGTAGGAAATGTTACAAATTTAACACCCCTTTAGTATTTTCTTTCATAAGGACAAAGCTTTTCTTTTTTCCTTTAATTTTAAAATGCACGATATTCTGTTGTTCATCAAACATATCGGTGAGTACCTCATTTTGTATTTGAATAGATTTCACCGTTGGGAAATCTAGTTCAGTAACCTCTAAATAAAAGATGATAAGGTCATTGTCATATTTCTTACCTATATACTCATAAGCTCTTGGTTCACCGTTGATCTCGATAACAAACTTGGCGCGAAGGTATTTTTCCAAATATTCTTGAGATAACACAGACTCTTGGTCGGTGGCCAAATGCGCTTCGATATCATAGCGTTCTTTCAAGACCTGATCCATGTCATCAATAAATATCCGGGATGTTATTTGCAAAGCGTCATCTTTCTCTGAATAACTGACATTGGTAACACTAACGTAGAACTTATGCGCAATGGTAAAAGCAAACAAGGGCATCAGCAAAATAAGAAAGCTCTTTTTGAGATAGTGCATATTAGTATTATTGAGTCGACAAAAATAAACAAATCATGTGCCAAACATTATTTCTTATGTATATCGTTATATTTCAGATATTTGATACTTTTCTTTCTTAGCAGCTCCCAAAGTTGTAATCGATCGCCGTTTCTCACTATAGCTTCAAAAAGAGCATCTTTTTCACAAGAATAGATAAAATCGCCAACATTGGCTTTTGGAATTTTTAATTCTTGCACATAAATAGAATCCGGGTAAAATCCACGAACTTCTTCAATCCATTTTGAACGCGCCTCACGGGCAACTTTTTGATTTAAGCGTTTTGTCCTTCCTGAAAAATAGTTAAATAATGGATCTAATTTCATCGTAAATGCGATTACATAAAATTTTGCATCCCAAGTTCGTGCTGCATATAATTTTCTTTGTGATTGCGTGAGTGGCTTTACAAATGCGTTTGCCAAGCCTTCCGTAGAAGATGTAATGACTGGATCAATCGCAAGTTTACCAATATCTTTTTCCAATTCTCCAGAAAGGCTATAAGGCATAACCACCACTTCATTGAGCTCAGTTAGTGCTTCTTCCATAGCGACCAAGAACAATGGACTATCTAAAACTTTTTGAGTAATAATTAGCTCTTTCTTCTTGAATTGTACTGCAGAAAAGACAAGTGTATCCATCATACTGACTGATATTTCGAAAAAACCGTTCTCATCGGTAATGGTCCCACGATTTTTAGTCAGGTTCGAAACATGCACTGCGCTAACATCATTTGAAACATTATAAACCCGCCCCTCTAATTTGGTTACCGTTCGTTGTCCGTACATAAAGGCACAAGTCAAAAAAGCCAATAAAAAAATGGCATGTGATTTCTTGACAGGCACCACTATTCTGCCTGGGTTTTCAGTTTATTATTCAAATGATACTCTTCGCTTTTGCCTTGAAGAAATTCCCAAACTACTAATTCATTACCGGTTTCGGCCACGGTAGTAAAGGTAGAATCCGCCTCACAGAAATAGAAAAACTCATCTAAACCTTCTTTGGGAATCTTAAGTTCTTGTACATACACCGAATCTGGAAACGAACGCTTCACATTACGTAATAAAGCAATTTCTTTATCTATGGCCACATACTTCTTTAATTTTTTGGTCCGCCCTGTTATACTGTTTAAGATTTTATTAAAATTCACCATAATCATAGGATTGAAAGTAGTATCCAGGGAATAATTACCTAAATAAACCCATGGGCCATTGTCGGCTTCAAATAACTTCCGCTCATTTTGGGTTTTTACCTTTACATAGGCATTTGGCAGCCCAAGTGTAGAAGCGGTCACGACCGGACCCACTTTCATATTGCCCATATCGCGATTCAAATCACCCGTTAAATTATAGGGCATCACCACCACTTCATCCAAATATGTAAGTGACTGTTTTAATGGGACTTGCAATAAGCTTTTTTCCAAAATTTCCCAAGTAACCATAAGTTCGACCCTTTCATACTGCACCGCGGAGAAAACCAAAGTGTCATTCAAACGGGCAGTTATTTCAAAATAACCCGAAACATCCGTAATGGTTCCTCTCCTGGTCGAAATATTAGAAACATGTACCGCAGCGACGTCTCCATCTTTGCTAAACACGCGCCCTTCGATTTGCTTTGCAAATTCTTGGGCGTTGATAGATGAAACGGCGAAACATAAAACCAATAGGAGAAATATAAATCT
Source organism: Maribacter sp. (assembly GCA_029287355.1). Lineage (GTDB taxonomy): Bacteria > Bacteroidota > Bacteroidia > Flavobacteriales > Flavobacteriaceae > Maribacter_C. The sequence continues at coordinate 5,780 of JARFRH010000037.1, forward strand.
GGTCATAAGCTGTCAGTTGAATGCTAACGAATAACGCAAGCTTTTCACATCAAGGAGAATCCAATTCGTTGTTCTTTCTATAAACTAAACTTTTTTTACGTATAAAATCCCATATTTTCAGTCTATCATGGGTATCTACAACAGATTGAAAAGTAGCATCCACTTCACAGAAATATAGCAGGTCGTCAATTTTATTTTCCGGTATTTTCAAGTCAATTCTGAAAATGGAATCAGCATAAAACTCCCGCACACGCTCCGTTCTTGAATACAATTTATTTCGTGCCAATCGTTTTTTCAACATCTTCGTCCGCCCTGTTATGGCATTGATCAATGGGTCAAAACTCATGAAAGGATTGGCAGTTGCCGCGAACAGTTCTCTTTCCGCTTTTGATGGTATTCTAACATAGGCATTAGGGAGCCCTAGGGTTTGGGCAGTGACTACCTGTTCTGTCTTGATTACCAGCAGGTCTTTAGTAATATCACCTGACAAATTATAAGGGGTCACAATGACTTCATCAAGTACGGTCAAAGATTCCTCCAAAGGAATATTCAACATTCTCTGCGCCAAGATTTCTGTGGTAACTATCAATTCCTTTTTCTTGTATTGAACCGCGGAAAATACGATAGTATCATTGAGTCGGGCCTGAATGGAAAAAAAACCATCGCTATCGGTGATAGTGGCCCTTTTCGTTGTGGCGTTCAGCACATGCGTAGCGGCCACATCCCCATCGGCACTATATACCTTCCCTTGAATGTTCTTTGAAAAAAAAGTCTGTGCGCTGGAAAAAGCGGAAAATGATAAGAGTAGTATGAAAAGTCCCCTATTTCTCAGCATCTATCTCTTGCAGAAACGTTTTACTATGGGTCACCAAAAAGTCGATTAACTGAAATTCGTTGTCCTTCTTCAAAAGGGATTGCGCTGGCATTTGGGTATCGCAATAATATAGGAAAGAATCTATTTTATCTTGTGGGAGCTTTAAATCTAGAACGAAAAACTCATCCTCATAAATCTGTCGCAATACTTCACTCACCTTTAAGGGTGGTCTCTTGTCTTCTTTATCTTTGTTAGATTTCATCAATGCCCTAAAGATATTTGCAAAATTGAGTCCATCTTGCATCCCTCTTTCTTGTTGAGACAATGCGATATTCTGTACTTCTGTTGAGCGATCTATTTCGTATTCGAACTCTTTTAGTTGTTCGTTTTTCACCTCAATGAAACGTTCTTGGTCTTCAGGCGTCACAATGACCTCATCCAATTCGGTGATTTTCTCGTTAACTTCGACGACCAAACGGTTATTCCTTAATATAGAATCAGTAATCTTTACTACCATTAACTGATAGTTCACCGCGGTAAAGACCAGTTCGTCATCCTTTTTTACGCGAATAGCAAATTCTCCCCTGTCATTGGTAATCGTTGCCATTTCGCTGGTGGCGTTGATTACATTCTCATTGGGTACGATGGTGTTTCGATAGAGCACCTGCCCTCTTAAAATTTGTCGTTCATCGTCTTGAGCATGGCTGACAATCAAAAAAAGAAAGGTGAAAAAGAAGGGTAAAATCGACTTCATATGTTGTTTAATTACCGAAGCTAGTTTAATTGGAACGTTCTCCAATTTAGCTTCTTGATATTGCTTATAAAGAAAATATAAGTTTAGGTCTAAAAAAAACAGCTGCCACTAAACTTTTGTTAATTTCTGCTCGGTAATCCTTTTGATACCGATGTACGTAGGTAATACCAAACGAATTAGCAACTGAATTCAGGCGTATAGCGAATATAATTCCCCTTCGTCTTAATGAACCCGTATTTTGACTATTAAAATTAGGTAAGTGAGACGATAATATTAATTTTGTTGGTTCGGTAACCCTTAACACCGTCTCTCTATTATGAAACGACTTCTTTTCCTACTATTTTTCGGCATTTGTGTCGCCCATTCTTCGAAGGCACAGGTAAAAATCGGAGCTAATCCACAAAACATCGATGCTGCCTCGGTACTGGAATTGGAGAGCACCGACAAGGTCCTCGTAATTACACGTGTGACCACCACTCAAATGAATGCAATTGTTCCTTTACAAGGCGCGATAGTCTATAATACTGACTTGCAAAGTGTGCATTTCTTCGATGGCACCCAATGGGTGAACATCGGCAATGACGGTGGAGGCCCAGATGGCTCGCTTACGGCAGACCCTATCGTAAATGACGTTAGTACAATTGTTATCACCCCAACGGCCAACGGCGACAATCTTGAAGTGGCCCAAAATAGTATTGGTACCTTGCAGATTGCAAATGGCGGGGTCAATGGTACTGATGACATACTTGACAATTCTATTGGGCCAGGTAAAATTCAGGATCAATCCGTGACTCAAGAGAAGTTATCCGAAAATTCGGTAGGTGCCTTTGCTTTGGATAACGACAATATAGGCGTAAGTGCTTTCAACAATGATGTAGGTTATATAACGAGTGCTAATGTTGTAAGTACGGATGCCGGCAATGCCTTACAAATAGGCACCGATAATGGCGCTTTTTATGATGAAGCCCCTTTGATCAATGCTATTCAAGATAATAACGATGCCATAGCGCTTGACAACGATCAAAGTCCTTCAAATGAAATTCAAAATATAACGTTAATCGGGTCTGAAATTATGTTGACCAATACTGCGACTAGTATCGACATTGGGCCACTTATTGCCGCAGGTGCTACTGCAACGGTAATCAATTCGACACCAACAGTTACGGTTAATGGTACGGGTACTACAGGTGATCCCTTTGAGCTAACCGCTGTTGGAGGTGGGCCCGGAACTACTGAAGTTGCCGATCAAATCACCATTACAGGGATAGGCATAGTAGGAGATCCTTTTAAAATAGAACCTTCGGCTACGATAAATCAAGTCTTGACCACTACTGCGGCAGGGACTGAATGGGCAGACTTACCTCCTAGCGGTGGAAATGCGCTTTTTGATGTAAGTACTATTTCCGGAACCGGTGTGGTAGGTGATGAATATACCGTAGCGGATGATGCCATTTCAACGATAAAAATTCAGGATGCCAACGTTACTCCCATAAAAATAGAACCGTCGGCAACGGTAAATCAAGTATTGACCACTACAGCGGTAGGTACTGAATGGGCGGACTTGCCCCCTAGCGGTGGAAGTGCGCTTTTTGATCTAACTACTATTTCCGGAACCGGTGTGGCAGGTGATGAATACACTGTAGCGGATGATGGAATAACATCCGCAAAGATAGAGAATGCTACCATTCTGGCAGAAGACCTCAACGATATGGGTGCAACTGCTGATGGTGAAATTTTACAATGGAATACGGCTTTAGGTCCTTCAGGCGGTTGGGAAGTCTCGGTCAACGCAAGCCATTTAGGCAACAACCCAAATAACATCTTTTTTGCAGGACCGGGTGGTGTCCCCTTTGATACGGAAGACACCCCAACTGATGGAGACAATGGGGGTCTTATCTGGGACCCATCAAAACGTTTTGGTTCAGGTTCACTCTATGTAGGGTATAAGGCAAACGGTAATTCTGGAGGAACAAGTGTACTCGGAGACCACTCTAAATTGGCAGTTGCCGAGCGATTGCCTGGAACTTTGGCATTTCCGATTCAGGTGGTTAATGAGTTTAGTGGCGCATTTGAAACCGGTACGGGTATCCTCTTCGCGGTAAGTGCGAATGGCGAACCAGGCGGCGGCGGCTTGGTCTTTGAAAGAGTAGGCGCACAAGGTCAAGGTGATTTTCATTTTTTAGCCAGTGCAGCCGGCGTGACCGAGCTCCCTGCCTTATCAGATAAAGTACTCACCGTTGAAAATGATGGTGATATGATATTAACCGGTGATATCATTGGTAAAAATGGTGCCGGCACACCAGGTCAAGTTTTGACTACAACAGCAGCCGGTACGGAATGGGCGGCTCCCTCTGGAGGAGGGACGACTATCACTTCAGCAGACGCTTCTATTAATTTGACAACAACTGGAAGTACAGTTGACCTTTCCGTGGCGGAAATATCAGGTGGTGCCTCAGGAAATATCGCCCCTAATTCAATCACTCAAGGTGACATAGCTCCAGATGCAATAGGATCCTCCGAATTGGATGCTCTTTCGGTAGGAACTTCAGAACTCAAAGACGGCGCAGTGACCGCAGCCAAGTTAAACGCCGATGTCGCCGGGGCAGGAATAACACAGAATATAGCCACCGGGGCCTTGGAGGTCGATACTTCTACCTTGACCGGTAGCGGGGATGTCACCGGAACGGGTATAACCGTAGTAGGAGGCACGGATGCCGCCTTTGGAAATATAGCACTTTCAATTTCGGATGACGCAGTGACTCCTGCGAAAATTCAAGCAGGAACTAACGGGCAAGTATTAACCACTATTGGCACGGCAGTTACTTGGGAAGACCCTACTGATGGACTTATAGTAAAAGGAAAGAATGTGACAGGCGTGACTGGCGAAACTACTATAAATATTCCAAATCAACCAAGTACCGAATACGTCATAAACCTTACAGTGAGAGGAGTTTTTAACAATAGACCATATACCATACAAGTTTCTGATCAACAGACAAACAGCTTCACAGTGCTGGTTTACGAATTAGATCCACTTGGTACAGGGTCATATTTGCCTGCAGCTAATGCCACTTTCCATTACACCGTTTTTGAAGAATAAATTCAAATGAAAAATCGACACTTCTTCATAGTATTCATATTTGGCTGCTTAAATCTAGGCGCCCAAAGTGCCCTATACAACTCTGGTAACCTTCAAATTCACCCAGAGGGTCAATTGGGCCTGCATGTTGATTTGATCAATGATGGCATCTTAGACGACAATTTGGGTTTGGCCGGTTTTTACGGCGATTTGCCCTTGACGGTTTCAGGTGCTTTTGTACCCACCTTTTTTGATTTGGAGATCG
>JARFRH010000114.1 GCA_029287355.1 Maribacter sp.
GTTTTGGATAAGGACTTGAAAATACCTCACGATTTTAATGTTTTGGATGGAAGTGCCCCCACCCTAGTTTTAACGGAAATTGAAGAGGTTTCAAAATATAAGCGGCATATTGATTATGAAGTACTTGACTTTTCAAATGGCCTAGCCGAGCAGATAAGTACGACTTTTTTCAAATACAACCTGTCAAGTGTGATTATCGAAGGTGGGGCAACAACACTTCAGACGTTCATTCATGCCCAATTGTGGGACGAGGCAAGGGTCTTTATTGGGAGCACCTCTTTCCAAAAAGGAATAAAGGCGCCCAGCATTAAAGGGAAAGTCATATCCGAAAATAAAATCGAAGGTGATATCCTTAAACTATATAGACCATGATTAAAAATATCATATTCGATTTTGGAGATGTCTTTATCAATTTGGATAAGGAGGTGATTTTTAGGGAATTAGCAAAGTATGGTGGAAGCCCAGAACTAAGTCCTGTTCTTGTGACGCTAAATGAGTCTTATGAGGTTGGCGAAATCAATTCTGCCGATTTCATTGAAGAACTAGTCAAAGTCTATCCGAAAGCCAGCCCCTCGGAAATCAAACACATTTGGAATTCCATGCTTCTTGATTTTCCGGATTATCGTTTGGACTTCCTTGAGGACTTGGCAAGCAAAAATAAATACCGACTCTTTTTATTAAGTAACACGAATGCGTTGCACATTCCTTATTTTACGAAAAAAATAGGTGAGAAAAAGTTTAATCGATTTAAAAATTCTTTTGAAAAATTCTACTTGTCCCATGAAATTCGTTTGAGAAAACCCAATAGGGAGATTTATGAATTTGTTCTAAGTGAAAATGGATTAAAGGCCGAGGAGACTTACTTCATTGATGATACCAAAGAAAATACCGATGCTGCGGAAAAACTAGGTATCACTTGTTGGAATTTACAAGTAGGAACTGAAGACATCGTCCATTTAAAAGATAAATTATAGCATGTTCGACCTCGCTTTAAGCATTCTTTGTTCCAGTTTGATCTTTGTAATTTTCAAGCTATTCAAGGTCTACAAAGTTGAAACCTTTTATGCCATTATCGCCAACTATGTTGTTGCCTGTGCCGTTGGTTTATTATGCTATCAAGGTGACGTCAATGTAATCGGTATTGTGGAGAAACCTTGGTTCTGGGGTACTTTCGCCCTCGGACTCCTATTTATAATCGTGTTCAACTTAATGGCGGCCACTTCCCAAAAATTAGGGGTCTCTGTAGCTTCGGTAGCAACCAAAATGTCTTTGGTGCTTCCTGTATTGTTTGGAGTATACATGTACAAAGAAGTGCTTGGCCCATTAAAGATCATTGGTATTTTGCTTGCGCTCGCTGCCGTTTATTTTGCTTCTATAAAAGAGAATTCTACCAAGTTTAGAATTGGGGCGCTGTTATTGCCTTTTTTAGTATTTGTTGGTTCTGGAGTCATTGATATCAGCTTGGCCTACTTTCAAAAAGAATTCATAGCGAACAAAGAATTGCCGATTTTCTCCGCAACGGTTTTCGCCTCGGCCGCCATCATCGGCATCACATTCATACTGATAAAAATTACAGGCAAACCCCTGAAAATGAATTTTAGAAATGTTCTGGCCGGAATTGCCTTAGGGGTCCCAAACTATTTTTCTATTTTCTTTTTGCTGAGAGCCCTGCAGAACGAAACTTTGAATAGCGCATCTATTTTTACTATAAACAACGTTGCCATAGTGATGTTCTCAACCTTATTGGGGATTTTGCTTTTTAAGGAAAAACTAAATCTTAAGAATTGGGGCGGAATCGTATTGGCCATTATTAGTATTATTTTAGTCGCCCGTTCTGGTGGATAATTCAAAAGACACATATAAAACAATTGCTTGCCCGTCGCAACAAATTCTCTTCAAGGATAAGAAGAGCAAGTTCTTCGGCTATGCGTTTCCTATTCAAGATGTAGAAGAAGTAAAACCTATTATAGCAACCCTAAGAAAGCAACATCATACCGCAGGCCATGTTTGTTATGCCTGGCAAATAGGAATTGAGACGATCAGCTATCGCGCCAATGATGATGGTGAACCAAATAGCTCCGCCGGAAAACCTATCTACGGTCAAATACAGTCTTTTGAAGTAACCAATGTATTGGTAGTGGTCGCCCGTATTTTCGGGGGTACCAAATTGGGAGTTGGCGGACTGATTAGCGCTTATCGCACTGCGGCGCATATGGCTTTAAAAGCATCAAAAATCATTGATAAGATTCAAAAGACCAAGTATGAATTGGCTTTTGAATACCCGTTGATGGATAGCGTGATGCGAACTATAAAGCAAAAGCAACTACAAATCGTTTCACAACAAATGGAAACTTCTTGCACTTTGGGCATTTTGATACGAAAGAATGAGGAGAGCGTAATCGAAAAATTGTTCAGTGAAATAGACGGTGTTAAAATAAGAAAGGCACTCGCTTGATGGCATTGACAATTTTTAGAGTGCTGCGATTTTATCCAATAGATAATCTGGGCATTTTACGGGGCGTTTTTTCTCCATGTCCATAAATACCAAGACGGTGTTTGCGGTCACCAAAATTTCGCCCGCTTCATTTCTTATTTCAAAATCGAATTCTATGCGTACCGAAGGTGTTTTTTTTAGAATGGTCCGAACGGTTATCAAATCATCATAAACCGCAGATTTTTTGAAATCAATATGTAACGAAATCACAGGAAGCATGATTCCGCTCTTTTCCATCTCTTTATAAGAAGTTCCCAGCTGACGCAACCACTCTACCCTGCCCATCTCAAAATACTGCGCATAATTACCATGATATACGACACCCATTTGATCTGTTTCACTATAGCGAATTCGAAAAGAAATTTCGTTAAAATTCATGATTTATCATGTAAAAAATGATACTTTTAATGTATGCCGAAATATGGATCGCGAACATGAGAAAAAAAAAGGGAAAATTCAATACACTTTGATTTTTTTTTTAGCTAATTTGTTCACATATTTGTCTCTTAATGGAAGTAAGGCTTGCTCCAGTCGAATTTCCGACCTACAAGACTTTCAAACTAACCAATAAAATAACAGAAATTTAAGAATGGGTGTTACTGCTAATTCCGTATGGAAAAATTGTTTGGCCTTTATCAAAGATAATATCCAACCGCAGGCATTCAAAACATGGTTTGAACCTATTAAGCCTATAAAATTATCTGAGAATGCATTGAGCATTCAAGTACCAAGTAAATTTTTCTATGAATGGCTCGAAGAGCACTATGTAAAACTTCTTAAAGTGGCTTTGACCAAAGAATTGGGTGAGACCGCCAAATTAGTCTACATCATTCGTATGGAAAACACTTATGGAAATCGCGAACCGTTCACAGAAAAAATTCCAAGTTCGAATCGGGGTACAATGACACCACAAGAAATGGATGTGCCTATCAAATCGAAAAATCCAGAATTACGTAATCCTTTTGTAATTCCCGGTATTCGAAATATAAAAATAGAATCGCAACTAAATCCAAATTACAACTTCGATAACTTTTTAGAAGGCGATTCGAATCGTTTAGCGCGTTCAGCAGGTATGGCCGTTGCCAACAAACCCGGAGGAACTTCTTTCAATCCGCTTTTGGTATTTGGTGGAGTTGGTTTGGGCAAAACGCATTTAGCACATGCTATAGGTGTTGAAATCAAAGACAAGTATCCTGAACGAACAGTACTTTATATTTCTGCTGAAAAATTCACACAACA
>JARFRH010000172.1 GCA_029287355.1 Maribacter sp.
TGTTCGTCTCGTGGGCTCGGAGATGTGTATAAGAGACAGGTCTAAAACAGAAACATTTGGGAATGCCACAACCAATTCCCGTTGTAATTGAGCAGAAGTTTTTGCGTCGGGTGAATTTGTAGAAAGCACATGAAACTGCGGTGCGTTCTCCAAAACCCCCGGTGGAAAAACCACATTGAAATTCATACGCATCTGACCCCAATCGATTGTGCGAATACTTCCGACCACCGTTTTCATCAAGACTCCTTGAACATTAAAGCTCATGGTATCGCCCACAATGACTTCGGCATCACGGGCCACATTATCGGATAAGGAAATCGGTATCAGACCTTTGTTAGGCCTCACTTTTGAAAATGTTCCGGAGGTCAATTTCTCAGTTGGCATCATCGAATCACGGTAGGTAACGCGAAATTCGTGGTTCAAAATCCAATTACTAATAGTACTAGTGGTATCATTTCGAATGGTATTGACTGAAGTTCCTTTGATATTAGCAACCCGCATCGTAATTATCGGTGTATTGTCCAATACCTTGAGACCTTTTGGTGTGATGGTATTGATTATCCCTTCCTTCTGGTCCGTCTGAACATCCATCAATATGATATTCGGATTATCGGGGCTGTTCTCTAAACTCGCCTTGGCCAGCAACATGTCTTTAGTGAAGTACAAGGTACTGATCAAAAAAGACCCTACCCCAATAGCCAATATCAGCACCGTTGTTTGATTATTGGGCCTGAAAAGGTTCAGCAGACTCTGACGTGCAATAAATCCCCAGGAGGAAGGAAAAAACTTTTTTATAGCCTTCATAAACAGGTTGGCAACACCAGCTAGAATGGCGAAGGTTACCATGATGCCTAGAACAAAAGCCATTGCAAAGCGCCAGTTTCCTAATAGCCAAAAAGAGAAGATGAAAACGAATACTAAAATGACCAAAAGCACCACAAGGGTCGTTTTTCGCGTTGTAAGCGGTCCCTCTTGTACGCGAAGCACTTCTAAAGGTGATACATACCAAGTGCTCATTAAGGGTAACAATGCAAATAGTACAGACATAGAGACGCCTAAAAGCAAACCGGTCAAAATAGGCTTCAATGTAACCGACAAGGTCACAGTGAAGGGTAAAAAACCCTGTAAAAGCAAGGGAAATGACAGCTGTAAAAGCAGCCCTGCAATGGTACCCAGTAATCCTCCTATGAATCCCATTCCGGCGATTTGAATAAGGTATATTGAAAAGGTCTGCTTCCTGGTAGCTCCCAGACATTTTAAAACGGCAACCGCTTTAAGTTTCTCTTTTATATAAATATGGACAGAGCTTGCTATACCCACGCAGCCGAGCAACAAAGCGATAAAAGCCACCAGATTCAAAAACCTGCCGAAATTATCATAGGTGCGGCCTAAGCGTTGACTTGTACTTAAATGTGTATCCAAATCGGCATTTTCCGCATCTAAAATGGGATCCAGTTTCTTATCAAGAATTTCGAGGTCCAATTCGGTTGAATTAACGAAATAATAATTGTAATCCAACCGACTCCCAACTTGCAGCAATCCTGTACCTTCAATTTGTTCGTAGGGCAATAAAACCGTCGGTGCTATAGACGCGGTAATCGCTGAACTACCTGGAACCGATTTTAAAATTCCTTCAATTGCAAATGTACTTTCGCCAATTTTAACGCTATCACCAACCTTTAGCCCATATTGCATCATTAATGTACCGTCAACTAGTGCACTTTTTTTGGTGTAATAGTTTTTGGCTGCAGACTTTGGCTCGGTTTCCAATTCGCCATAAAACGGAAATTTTTGAGTAATTCCTCGAACACTTACTAATTTTGAGGCATTGGCTTTTGGAAATGCGGCCATCGATGCAAAACTCACTTCATGGGCATCGGCTCCACCTAATGAATCAATTATAGATTGTACTCTTTCATTTGGCAATTGACTACTATCAATTATGAAATCGGCTCCCATCAAGGATTTTGATTGTAACGCGATATTATCTTGCAAATTTTCACTAAAAGACTGTATGGAAACTACTGCGGCAATCCCCAAAATGATGGAAGCCATAAAAAGGAGCAGACGTTTGCCACTGGCCTTCCCATCTCGCCATGCCATTTTCAAAAGCCAATCTAGACCCGCTTTTGATTTTATTGGGAGCTCGCTCACGATACCAAAGTTCTTTGGTTCGTCAAAATCTTACCGCCCTTCAAGCGCAGAATATGTTGTGTGCGTTTGGCCAAATCCAAATCATGTGTGACGATGACCAAAGTAGTTCCGGCCTCTTTGTTGAGTTCTAAAAGTAATTGCACCACTTTTTCACCTGTTTCTTCATCAAGATTACCTGTCGGTTCATCGGCAAACAAAATGGCAGGTTTATTCGAAAACGCCCTTGCCAAAGCAACCCGTTGTTGTTCACCCCCGGATAATTGTGAAGGGTAATGCCCCATCCGCTTAGAAAGTCCTACTTTTTCGAGTAGTTCGGCCGCCTTTATTTTGGCCTCTCCGGATCCTTGTAATTCTAAAGGAACACTTACATTCTCAAGAGCGGTCAGTGTAGGCAGTAATTGAAAATCTTGAAAAATGAATCCGATATTTTTGTTACGTAAAAGTGCTCTTTGATCTTCACTAAGAGCGCTTAATTCAGTACCGCAAAGTTCGACAGTGCCTGAATCAGCTTTATCCAGACCGGCACATAAACCTAGCAAAGTAGTTTTGCCGCTACCTGATGGGCCGACAATCGAAAAAGTCGCTCCGGCCTCAATGGCAAAGGTTATGTCGTCGAGAACCCTCAATTTTTTAGAACCGCTCTTGTAGGTCTTCCCTAGGTTACGAACGTTTAATATCTTTGTCATAGCATTCATTTTCGATAGCAAATTGCAAAATAAGGAAATGATTCTGAACTATATACCTTCCTTGTATGCACAACTTCATAAAGTTTAGTTATTTTTTCATCTTACTATTTGGTTTCTCTTGTGGAGATTCCAAAACTAAAAAACAAGATTCCAAGTCCGAATCTGCCGTGACCACAAGTACGGATGTGAAAACGGCAACGGGCACAAAAACAATTTTATTCTTTGGAAACAGTCTAACCGCCGGGTATGGTTTGGATACCGAAGAGTCATTTCCTTCATTGATACAAGACAAACTGGACTCGCTTAATTTGGATTACGAGGTAATCAATGCAGGTTTAAGCGGTGAGACCACTTCTGGTGGCAAAAACCGATTGGAATGGGTGCTCAATCAAAAGGTCGATGTATTCGTTTTGGAACTTGGGGCAAATGATGGTCTCCGGGGCGTACCCTTATCAGAAACCAAAACTAATCTACAAGCCATAATTGATATGGTTCGTCAGAAAAACGAAGACACAGAAATTATTTTGGCAGGAATGATGATTCCGCCAAATATGGGTCGTGAGTATACCACGGAATTTCGAACTATTTTTCCTGATTTGGCAACCAAAAATGAAATACAATTGATTCCATTTTTATTGGAAGGTGTAGCTGGCAACCCGAATTTGAATCTCGAAGATGGTATACACCCCACAGCGGAAGGTCATAAGATTGTAGCGAATAACGTCTGGGGTGTTTTAAAGAATATACTTTAGAGATACATCGCAATACTGCTTAAGCCATTTTAGCTTTGTTTCTTTTGGTAGTAAAAGACAGCGCTTTTTTGATTCGAGAGTTTTTGTATTTATACAAACGCGCCACTTTCGTTTTACTTTCCAAACGTACATTCTCATAAGAAGTAGAAGTAACTATAGTGGTTTTGATCGTTTCAACTTTGACATCAACGGGAGCATCTTGAGCCTGTGCAGTAACTCCGATGATAAGAACGAATAGTAAAGTAAGTATAGCTTTCATGTCTTGCGTTTTGTTATAATAATAACTTGCGCAAGTGCATTTCGAAGGGTAGTGATTCGTCGAAAGCCTCTTTATTTTAGGTATCTCGCAAAAGATAGGATAAAGTGTAAAAAAGTTTCGATAAACATCATTGGCCTCAAACTCAAGTGGTCGAAACTATTTGTTTTTCATCGAGGAAATCAGCTTCCGATTTGAAGTAAAAGATCGGGATTGGGACAGTTTTTGGAATAAAAGGCAAGTGAATCAATAGCGCATACCCCAGGATAATCCCCTTCCATACCTTCCATATCCTCGATTATTTGAAAGTGTAAATGTGGGGCATAGTTGACATTGATGTCAGGAGTGCCCAGAGTGGCTAGAACCTCTCCCTTTTTAATAGACATACCGACATAGCGGTTTTCGAGGGATTCTAAGGACAAATGGCCGTAAAGGGTATGAAAAGTAAAATCGGAAAATTCATGTTTAAGAATAATCGTTGGTCCATAGTCCCCTACGGTTTGGTTATTTTGAAAACTATGTATGACTCCGTCAAGAGGAGCCAAAACTTTGGTGCCGGCCTTTGTCCAAAAATCAATACCCAAATGAATATTGCGCTGATGACCATGCTTTCGGAAATTAGCCTTATTTCCATAGAGATTTCTTTTTTCCAAATACCCCCCAAAGGCAACTTCAGCGCTATTCTTTTTTAATATGGTTGAGATATAAGATTGACATTTAGTAGGGTTTTGAATGTTATAGTTGTTTAAGTCAGTGTTATCTCTTGACAGATTGATGGGGCAATAAGAGCCCTTTGATGTGACGGAATCTAACAAAATAACGGTACCGCTTTTGAGTGTTTTAAGCTGTTTTGACAATAAATTCATGATTTTGTAAGAAATATTTTATTTTTATTAAACTTGTCCAAAAAACATCTGTTTCACAAAATTAAGCGCAATTAACAATTCATTTTAAGATATTGATAACCAATATCTTAAAATGAAATATTTCAACCAAAAGGAATATTGGTTTATTCCAAATTAGTAAAAAATGCTTAAGCATCTTGTCGAATAATGAACATTTTTTTTAGAAAAAACGTACATACTTCAAAAGATTTACTTAAAATTTGTAACAGAAGATTAATAAACAGTCCAAATTCAACACTTATGAAAAAATATTCTATTAGTCCATTTATGCTAATAATGTTGATCCTTTTAATGGGCCTAATACCGATAGCCTGCGGTAGTGATGATTCCGATCCGGTTATTGTTACGGAAGACCCCAAGCCAGATCCGACAAATGCCAGTACTACAATCGAAGCTACTTCACCGGTGGTTGCCGACGGCACAGCGACATCTGCCGTTACCGTAACATTAGCTGACACTAAAGGCAATCGGTTTAATACGAGCGGTGGCACAGTAGCTTTGGTCTCAACAGGAAATGCAAGCGTTTCTGCGGTAACCGATAACAGTAATGGCACTTATGCGGCTACAGTAACGAACACTACGGCCGAGACCGTCATTATATCCGGTACCTTGGGCGGTACCGCCATTACCGACACGGCCGAAATCACATTCGATCCCGTGCTGGACCCGACAGGAACGACTATCGAAGCTACTTCATCAGTGGTTGCAAATGGTATTGCCACAGCTGTTGTTATCGTAACACTTGTTGATACCCAAGGGAATCCGTTTACGACAAGTGGTGGTACGGTAGAGTTAACCTCTACGGGAGATGCAACCGTGTCCGCCGTAACCGATAACAGTGATGGCACCTATACCGCAACCGTAACAAACACTACGGCCGAGGCTGTTACAATTTCTGGTACTTTGGGCGGAACCGCCATTACGAACACGACCGAAATCACTTTTACAGTGGAAACTACGGGTAACGCAGAAGAATCAACTGTACCTGTAGGGCCTACTATTTTGAGGATTAATTCTGGAGGAGAGGAAATCACCATAGGTGATGTTACGTTCTTTAAAGACCAATTTAGTGCCGGACCAGCATTTAGTTTCGTAAACGAGTTTTTGACGGACATTGAGAATACGGAGTTCGATGAGGTATTTATCAGTGAACGTGTAACTAATAATGGCTTTCCATTGGAGCCTTTCTCTTATAGGATACCTGTTTCAAACGGCATATATTCCGTAAAACTATATTGGGCAGAAGTCTACTGGGGTATACATCCCGACGGTATAGATGGAGGTGTTGGAAGCAGAATATTCAGTGTTACCATGGAAGGTATGCCCATCGTTACAGATATCGATTTGTTCGCAGATCTAGGCCCAGCGACTGCTGATACTAGAATGTACGATATCGAAGTTACCGACGGTGAGTTGACAATTACATTTCAATCTAGCGTAGATAGACCAAAAGTATCAGCCATCGAAATATTCGGGAATAGCCCTATAAATCAGTAGAAATTAAGATTCTTTTAACCTATTTCATGTAAGTTGTTGCTAATTTCGACAACAAAAAGAGAAAATGAAAATCTACATAAGTATATTGTTGGTTGCGGCCGTTGTATTTTCAACGGCCTGCCAATCAAAGAATAAAGCTCAAAAAGATAGCTCTCAAAACCATAAAGAGTTAGCCACAGTGCTGAAATTATCCCAAGAAGAGTTAAGCAAATATGAGACAGCTTATTTCGCCAGTGGGTGTTTCTGGTGCGTAGAAGCTATTTTTGAAAGCGTAAAGGGAATACCTGAAGTGGTTTCAGGGTATGCTGGAGGTAGTGAAGAAAACCCAACGTATGAACAAGTGGGGCGTGGTCTTTCAAGTCATGCGGAAGCCGTTAAAGTGTATTATGATCCTGACGTCATCTCATTTACAGCTTTAGTTCAAGTGTTTTTTGGCTCTCATGACCCTACTACCCTTAACCGACAAGGGCCGGATCGTGGGTCTCAATATCGTTCCATTGCTTTTTATGAGAATGATGAGGAAAAGAAAATAATCGAAAGTTATATCCGAGCCTTAAAAGACCAGAATGTATATGACGGTAATCCGATTACCACAGAGGTGGTCAAATTGACCAAGTTTTATGATGCTGAAGAATATCATCAAGATTATGAGAAAAAGCATCCTAAGAACTCCTATATCACCAACGTTTCGATACCTAGGTTAAATCGTTTCAAGAAAAATTTTGGCGATTATTTAAAGGAAGATCCTCATTAACAAACCATTGAATTACTATTATAATAGAACGACCTTAAAATGGTCGTTTTTTTATTTGTAATTTAGGAGCATTCCAACAAACAAAATATTCAACAATGACTACTAGGCGAAATTTTATAAAAAAAACCACCGCAGGAACCGCAGCCATGACTCTTGGTGGTATAGGCTTACCTGCCTCTTCGTATGCTGCTATTTTAGGTGCAAATGACCAGATCAATTGCGCCGTCATCGGTATTAGAAGTCGCGGAAAGGCACATGTGAAAGCCATTCATAATGATGCGAATGCCAAAATTCTTTACAGTTGTGATGTTGATGACATTATTTTAGAACAACATAATGCATGGTGTCAAAAAACGATCGGATACGTACCCAAAGTAGAAAAAGATTTTCGAAAGGTATTGGAAGATAAAAATGTAAATGCCGTATTCATTGCTACACCGGAACACTGGCACGCTCCCATGGCCATTATGGCTATGCAAGCGGGTAAGCATGTCTATGTTGAAAAACCATGTAGTCATAATCCACATGAAAATGTACTCTTAGTTGAAGCGCAAAAGAAATACGGCCTTAAAGTACAAATGGGTAACCAACAGCGGTCAGCCAAGAGTTCAATTATGGCTATTGAAGATATCCGAAATGGTATCATTGGTGATGTATATAAAGGCGAGGCATACTATTCAAACAATAGAGGCTCCATTGGAAAGGGCAAAAAAATCGAGGTGCCAAAAACATTGGATTGGGAAATGTGGCAAGGACCCGCCGTCCGTGAAGACTACCGCGATAACATACACCCGTACAACTGGCATTGGTTCAAAAATTGGGGAACGGGTGAAATGCATAACAATGGCACACATGAGGTCGATATTTGCCGATGGGCATTAGGTGTTGACCTTCCTGAGAGTGTCACCTCCTTCGGAGGGAAATATACGTACGACGATGACTGGGAATTTGTGGACAACCAACAGGTGACCTTTAAGTTCCCAGACAACAAATTTATAACCTGGACGGGACACAGCAGAGGCATAATCAAGCCCGAGCAACCAGGTAGAGGTGTAACCATTTATGGAAGTAAAGGGGCCATTATGCTAGATCGAAATTTCTATAAATTATTTGACTTACAAGGAAACCCCATTAAATTTGAATTTGAAAAATCAGCCAGTGCAACAACAAATACGAGAGGTGAAGGCGGTCTAGATGTAAATCATGTAGCTAACTTTTTTGATGCCATTCGAAAAGATGCTACGTTGCAAGCGGAAATTAAAGATGCCAGTATATCCACTATGTTATGCCATTTGGGCAATATGGCCCAAGATGCCGGTGAAACCCTAAAGGTGGATACTACAACTGGTAAGGTATTGAATAATGAAAATGCCATGAAGGCTTGGAAACGAGAATATGCAAAGGGTTGGGAGCCAAAATTATAGTTTTCATGCCAATGCAAAGCAATAGAAGATTGGTATACATCGAAAATCGAGGCACTTTTAATCCTTCAATGTAAGAATTTACTATCTTTAAGTATAGATTCCCCAAAATCTTAACTTATGGAAAAACAGTTCACCCTATTTTTCATTTTAGGCCTGCTCTCCTGTACCCCATCGAAAAAGGCAAAAGAGGATCACCAAATAATCGAAGTTCAAAAGACTTCGGAAAGTCCGACTATTGATGGTCGCGGAATGGAAAATTCCTGGAACAAAACCCAATGGTTGCTCCTCGATCAGAACTGGTTGGGTAAGTCATTCGAGCATGAAGATTTTAACGGGCGGTATAAACTACTATGGAACGAAGAAGCACTTTACATCCTAATTGAGGTAGTCGATGATATTCTTTATGATACGCATGAAGATCCTTTCAAACTTTGGTGGAACGACGATAGCCTTCAGCTCTTCATAGACGAAGACAATTCAGGAGGATTGCATCAGTACAACCATAATGCCTTCGCTTATAACATTGCCCTAGATGGTAATGTGGTGGATTTCGCCTTGGGCAAAGAACCAAAGTTGTACAATGAAAATGTTATTTCAACAAAAATCACGCAAGATAGCCTCACCACTTGGGAAATTGAGGTCAAACTCTACAAGATGGACTTTGAGGAAGGAAAAGAGAATGGAAGTGTTGTTCTTTCAAAAAGTAAAAAAATTGGTTTCGCCTTGGCCTATTGTGATAATGATGGCAGCACAGAACGCGAAAATTTCATAGGTTCGGTCTTTATTCCCGGAGAAGATAAAAATGTAGGTTGGATTAATGCCGACGTTTTTGGAACTTTGGTTTTAAAAGACTAATTAGTGCATAATCACCTCACTGTACTTCGAGTTTATTACTATTGACCTGTCCGCTTTTTTGTTGATGTGATACCCCCTATG
>JARFRH010000173.1 GCA_029287355.1 Maribacter sp.
GATTATGAACAACCTCCGATACCAATGAATTTTGGTCCAACTGGAGAAGCCTAGTCAAAGCCCTGATAATTTATTGTCAGGGCTTTGTTCATTCTAGGAAAAGAATTGTTTAAGAAGGAATTGTTTTAATTTAAAAGCTCATTGGTTGAAAGCGAAGTCTTTTTTAAAAGATAGCCGCTATGGCCATAAGACTTCTTTTTTAAATAGGTGGAATGCGATGCAATACCAGTAATTAAGTATACATGTTTTAAAAGTTTTTAAGAAAATAATAAACTGTATAAATTAGAAGATACTATGTCGATAATAATTCGGTTGTCCAATATTTTGCAAATAAATTAATTTAGGACAATCCTTCCATGAAACTAATCTAATTTTATTAGTGACTCGCTAATTCTTTCGATTATGAGGAAACTTTCAGTTTTAGTAACTACTCTTTTTATTTGTCTTGTCTTTTATGAAAATACATTTTCGCAAAGCAATGATTTAAGTTTTGACCATAGTATTTGCTTTTCTATTGAACCCATATTTGGAGGCCTTACCAATCAATTTTCAAGGTATTTAGAACGAGAGGGGTTTGATATTACTTCTGCAGGCTTTATATTCGGCCCAAGCTCGTATCCAGTAAAATCAGGGCCCAGAGGTAGTTATTCTCTAAAATACACAAGTAGCTACACGGAAAAGGCAGAATTTGGGGTTGAGTTAAACTTGAGTGAATTAGGTTAGGTCGTAGGTCAAAATATATCTGGCTATCGGATTAAAGTCGGATTTAGAAGTTATACCCTTGGTATAAACTATGCTTTTGATGCAAGACAGACAAAATTGAGTATTGGTCTGGTATTGATGATTAACGACACCACGGGTTACCATTGGGAAGCTTCGATGAAATCAAAGAAAAAATTAGTACCCAGATAGCTTTAGGATTAAAAGGGCAGGCTTTAATTTATTTTTGGAATACAAAATCCACATATGGTAATATTGGAGTTTCGTATTTAATTTCTTATCCCATAGCGCAAGGGCCGTTTCCATTGAATAGCGTTCAAGGAGCAGAAAATGAACTTGACCCAATCAAATTGAATTTTAGCTATGGTTCGGTCTTCTTTTCGTTTGGAGTGAAATTGAATCAATTTTTTAATTGAACTCCGAAACAAAGTGCAGCTTTACTGAAGGGTACTTCTGTTGTGTCATTTGCAAAGAGAATTGTGAATCCGCCAAAAATACCAATTGCCCTCGTTTGTCTTTCGCCAAGAATTTTTGTTTTACGCGTTGAAACTCCTTGAACTCTGTATTTTTAGGATCTTCAGCTTCAACCCAACAGGCTTTGTATACTGGAAAGTTCTCATAGGAGCACTTCGCCCCATATTCATGTTCCAAACGATATTGAATAACTTCGAATTGAAGTGCGCCAACAGTGCCAATGACCTTACGCCCATTCAATTCCAATGTGAACAATTGGGCAACTCCTTCATCCATCAATTGATCAATCCCCTTATTGAGCTGTTTTGATTTCATAGGGTCTGCATTATTTATATATCTAAAATGCTCAGGAGAAAAGCTGGGTATGCCCTTGTAGTGCAATATTTCACCCTCCGTCATGGTATCGCCTATTTTGAAATTTCCAGTATCATGAAGACCAACAATATCCCCCGGATAGGAAGTATCGACAATTTCTTTCTTTTCGGCAAAAAATGCATTCGGACTTGAGAATTTAAGCTTTTTTCCATGTCTGACATGCAAATAGGGTTTGTTTCTTTCAAATGTACCAGAGACGATTTTAACGAACGCCAGACGGTCACGATGTTTGGGGTCCATATTTGCATGAATTTTAAAAACAAATCCAGTCATGTCCTTTTCATTGGCATTGACCAAGCGCTCTTCTGCCATTTTTGGCTTAGGCTGAGGAGCAATTTCGATGAAGCAATCCAACAGTTCACGAACACCAAAGTTATTTAATGCCGAACCGAAAAAAACCGGTTGCTGCTCGCCTTTCAAATAGGCTTCCTTGTCAAAAGTCGGATAGACTCCTTCAACCAATTCGAGATTATCCCTAAGCTCTTCGGCTGCTTTCTCACCAATAATTTTCTCTAAATCAGCGCTTTCGAGATTGTCAAAGGCAAGGGTTTCCTCAATATTTTTCTTGCTATCACCACTAAAGAGGTTGATATTTTTCTCATATATATTATAAATTCCTTTAAAGTCATATCCCATTCCAATGGGAAAACTCAATGGTGTGACTGATAATCCGAGTTTTTGTTCGACTTCATCAAGTAAATCGAAAGCATCTTTTCCTTCCCTATCCAATTTGTTAATGAAGACTATAATCGGAATATTCCGCATGCGACAAACTTCTACCAGTTTTTCGGTCTGTGCCTCAACTCCCTTAGCAACATCTATGACAACTATGACACTATCTACCGCAGTTAATGTACGAAACGTATCCTCCGCAAAATCTTTATGGCCTGGGGTGTCTAGTATGTTGATTTTCTTGTCCTTATAAATAAAGGCTAAAACTGAAGTAGCAACTGATATTCCACGTTGTCTCTCGATTTCCATGAAATCACTAGTAGCGGTTTTTTTGATTTTATTATTCTTGACAGCGCCTGCCTCTTGAATAGCCCCGCCAAATAATAGCAACTTTTCCGTTAGGGTCGTCTTTCCGGCATCTGGATGCGAAATGATTCCGAACGTCCTTCGCCTTGCTATCTCTTCTTGAAATCCCATTTGAAAAATTTGAGCAAAAATAAGCCAAATAAAATGTATATTATCTCCTCCTTGTTTTAAATTGATTTGTTGATATCCTTCAGTGAATTTATTGTAAATACTTCAATACGGTGTAATTAACATTAAAATAGTTAGTCGATTATATCCGTATTTAATCGACAATCGATTTTTTTGTATGGCCTTTTAAACCCACTCAAAACAGAGGCGCGAAAGTGTTTAAAGTAAGGAATGGCGCACTTTGTCGAATAAACCCGTGTTTTGAGGATATTTCATACTATCGTATCTCAAAACAATTTGATGATCAATTATTTAGGTATATCTTGCATTGTAAAGTTGTCCCAAACATCTTACATATCTGTACCTGCAGGCCATGGTGATTAGTTTAAATGAAAACTGACATCATATGAAAAATTTTACTTTCTTAACTTCAAAAAGGAGTGGTGTTTTTGGCACAACTACTGTTCTTCTTTTTTTTCTATTTATTGTTACATCATCTTTTAATAGCTCCAATGAGTTATCAGGTATTGACGTGGTCTTTATGGATTCTGATGGGGACGGAGTGCAAGACGAAACCGATATTGATGATGATGGGGATGGAATTCTTGATGCTGTTGAGGGGACCGACGTAGATACAGATGGTGATGGAATTTTCAATCATCTGGATTTGGATTCCGATAATGACGGAATTTTAGACAATATTGAGGCTCAATCAGTGAACAATTTTGTCGTTCCTTCAAACCAAGATACTAACGGAAATGGCTTAGATGATAGCTATGAAGACAGTAACGGTCTGACGCCTATAGATTCAGAAGGTGACGAAGTGCCTGACTATATTGATTTGGATTCAGATGGGGATGGATTATTGGATAGCTCGGAATCATCTGTTTTAAGTACCGATTTCGATTGTAATACGGTTCCAAATTTGGATTTTAGCAATGCACCAACCTTGGAGTCAGGTGAAGCCTTGAGCGAAGGTGCAGTTTATCGATTCGCTGGAATAGCTGACGGATTGGACGCTTTGGTTACCATTGCTACTGTGGTAAATGGAGAAATAGCTACTTTAGATCAAAATGCTGTCGATGCTGAATTTTTCAAACCTGAAATCACATTCACTGCTACTGATGACATAAGAAATCCTTATGTGGATTTGAGAATATCCCTGGTGAATTCAGGAACGGATTCTCCAGCAGTTTTAAATGAATTAATTGCCAATTTCATAGACGTAGATGGAAATGCAGTATTTCAGGAATTTAATCGATTTGACACCCCTGCTAGTTACACCTTTGACGATCCAAAGGATATTACGGTTGAAAATACTGGTGGAGGATTACTAATCAGCGGTGGAACAACGGAGTATACAGAAATCTCCAATGCAAACCCACAAGTAAATGTTGCGGTTGAATTTGTTAATATATCTACTTTTATCTTCCGATTTGGTGTTAAGGCATCGGGAAATGCCAATTTTGTTACAGGAGTTCCAAGACAATCCGGTATTCAGTTTTCTTGTCTGGATAATTTCGTGAATCCTCAAACGATAACCTTTAATACGGATATAGATTCAGATGGAGATGGGTATCCAAATAGAGTGGATATCGATGCCGATAACGATGGTATTCCTGATAATATCGAAGCCCAGACCACTGATGGTTACCAAGCACCATTACTTGCCGATGAAGACCAAGATGGTTTGGATAATGCCTATGAAGGTTCTGGTAACGCAGGGTTGACTCCAGTAAATACAGATGAAACTGATGAAGTCGATTATCTAGATTTGGATAGCGATAATGATTTGGTCCTAGATAATAACGAGGGCAATGATTTCAATTTCGATGGTATTCCGGATCAGAACTTCTTGGGAACCGATGCCGATGGAGATGGTTTGGACGATGGTTATGAGGGAAGCGATATCAACGATGGTTTCGATGTGAACGATGAAATAGACGATCCG
>JARFRH010000323.1 GCA_029287355.1 Maribacter sp.
CGGAGATGTGTATAAGAGACAGCTTCACGATCTTCCAAAGGTTGCCGCATCACTTCCAAAACACCTCTTTTAAATTCTGGGAGTTCATCTAAAAACAGCACACCATTGTGTGATAAGGATATCTCACCAGGTTGTGGGTAGGCTCCTCCCCCAACGAGGGCGACATCCGAAATCGTATGATGTGGCGACCGGAAAGGACGCTGACTCATCAATCCCGTATTCTTGACCTTCCCGACCACGCTATGGATCTTTGTGGTTTCCAAGGCTTCGTGTAAGGTCATGGGAGGCAAAATAGAGGGCAATCGTTTTGCCAACATCGTTTTGCCCGAACCGGGCGGGCCGATCAAAATAATATTATGCCCTCCAGCCGCGGCTATTTCCATGCAACGTTTGATACTTTCCTGCCCACGAACATCCGAGAAGTCAAATTCAGGAAAATCCAGATTTTTATGAAACTCCGCTCTGGTATCTATGATGGTTTCTTCTAGAAGTGTTCCCTTATCAAAAAACTCGATAACGGCACTGATATTTTCTACCCCATATACTTTGACTCCGGAAACGATGGCGGCTTCCTTGGCATTTTCCTTTGGCAGAATAAAGCCTTCGAAACCTTCTTCCAAAGCTTTGACAGCAATGGGCAAGGCACCTTTTATCGGGTGTAGGCCTCCGTCCAAAGAAAGTTCGCCCATAATAATGTATTTCTCCAAGTGCTCGGATTGAATCTGGCCCGAAGCGGTCAGAATGCCAATCGCCAAAGTCAGATCATAGGCAGAACCTTCTTTTCGTAAATCGGCAGGTGCTAAATTCAGCGTGATTTTCTTACCTGGAATCTTGTAGCCGTTATTGACCAACGCAGCGGCGATACGGTAATTACTTTCTTTAATGGCATTATCAGGAAGGCCTACCAGATGATACCCAACCCCAATATCAACATTGACCTCCACGGTTACCGTGGTCGCCTCGATACCAAATACGGCACTGCCATAAACCTTTGTGAGCATACGAAGATATATCGGTTAAGATATATGCATTCACTGCATATTGTTTGCAGTGTTTATTCCACAGTGAATGACTCCTTGATGGCCACTGGTCGTCCGTATATGGAAAAACCCTCTAGGCTTACCTCATATTCCCCGGGTAGCTCGGAAGTAAAAAAGCTCAAGCCCAGTTCTTTGCCTTCAATAGTAACACTGGGCCGCCATAACAGTTGATCTCTAAAATCAGGAATTCTGTTATTCGACCCCGAAGTATGGGTTTGGGCGTAATATCGTTTTGGCAAACGCGGTCTGTCCAGCTCGATTTTGGTCATTCCACTGGTGTTTACCAAATCAAAATAATTCGCATCTTTCGTCACCAAATTGATCATCCCAAAATAAATGTTGCCGCCTAAGGCATACTTTTCACGTACGGTATTCACTGTTTTTATGAGGCGCGAATCAAATGTTAGCAACTCCGCTTGATTTGGCATGAGTACACCATCGATATACACTAAGGCATCATACTCCAATTCCTCATAGGTTTCATCAAAAGACCGTACCTTGAAAGAAACCGAACCGTCCTTGTTTTTCTTGGTCCACACGTTTTGTACCAACTCTACAATGGTTTCATCCAATGTTTTGAACCGGGTATATTCATCGAGCACAATCGTCTCGACATAAGCACCGCCATAAGGGTCGTTCACAGCATCCAATTGCAACGTATCCGGTTTAACGGCAAAATATCCGTTCTCGATTTGATTATATAGGCTTCTCCTTACTATAGCTTGCTCCATACTAGCATCAAGGTAAAAACGCTTAAAAGTAAGGCTTGAATAATCAAGGGGCCGGTCATTGATAATCTGTACATCATAACTTCCTTTAGGAGCATCAAGCACCTGAATTATAGCGAGTTCCTGGGTATAATCTTTGGATATATTGGCATAGAAAAGTCCTGTACTATTGGTGCCAACTACCTTGATCTGAAAATCTTCGCCAGGTATCGAGATGGCTATAGCTTGCTTTGCGAGCGGTAAATTTGGGGCATTAGCCCTAATCCTCCCTTTTAATAACTCCCCATTCGCTTCTGGCGCAAATGAGATTTCATTATAAAAAGTTGGAGCCTTGGCTGCTTGTTGCCTGTGCCATTCAATATAGGACAAGGGGGTGTTTTTCTGAGGATGTTTTAGGGTTTCCTTTTTTCTTACCGAAATGGTATAATTACCATAACCTGTAGCACCGCGAAAATTCTGGATACCTAAGGTCACCTTGGCTTTCTGTGGGTAGCGCTCTTTATCAGTCGTTATGACAAATCTTTTATCCCCGGCAACAGATTGGGCTTCATCGTTCTCCGAAATGATTTCTCTAGCTATCAATTCGGGAAGTACAGCGTCTTGGTTCGCCTGATACGGATTTAGAATGGTCACATCTTCTTGGAAGAATAAATTCATGGATCCGTTTTTCATCCAACGGGTATAGGCTATCAATTTGTAGTTACCGGAAGGAACACTGGTCGGCACAAAGAAATCACCTTGTCCCTGACTTTTTTCAAGACGCACCCTATGCGAAAAAACCACCTCCTTATGCTCCGAAACCAATTCAACATAGGCAATGGTGCTCAAATCACTGGATTGTTTCGTCTTGTCATTTAGACAATACACTTTATAGAAAAGATATTCGCCCGTAAACAATAAGGAAGTGTTCATACTGACATACACTTTCTCGCTTGGTAGGCCCTTAAATTGGGCTAAAACACTATTTGAAGATTCTTGGGCAAACAGCTGTTGTCCAAAAATCAAAACCAACAAAACGAGTACTACCTTAAAATTTTTCATCGCTACTAATTTAACTAATCTAATCCACCCAAAATTCAGGTACGATATTACTACCAAGTGCCGTGCAATCACCACATTCACGGTCCACAACGACATACGCTCCCGGGCAGGTAATACCTACAGTTCCATCATTTACCGAGACATAACTGATGCTATTTCTTGCCATTCTCTCTATGAGCGATTCAGGACAGAAGTTTCCTGCAACGGGTCCGTTGTAACAATAAGAAACATGCTCTAAAGGTGTTGAAAAAGGAAGGCATTTTTTGATATAAAGTGGTAATGGGGCATCAGGATAAAAATCACGGAAGCCTAAGAATATTCTCTTTTGAGAAACCGAAGCCACTTCAAAATAACCCAATACTTTTTTGTCCTCATTTTTATCTACAGAAATATTCCCTTCTAAAAAACCCGGCTGAATATCGGTAAAAACACTTGTCGAGGACGAAAAATCATCCAAACTTTGATAATAGGAGAAGGCATTGGCCGATTGTACATATTGCTTGACCAGAATACTATACCGATGGGTCAGTATAAAATCGGACCCCGGTATAAAACGTACTGGAAAACCTTCGATTCTTGAATCGGAAAAACCGGCAGAACTCGATTGAACGATGTTGGTGGAACTTACCGTATTATAACAGGTCTGCTCCTCTTGATCTCTTTGAACAATTTCCAGGTCGTAAAGTATCCTTGGATCTTCAAAGTCAGGATTGCAAGGTTCATAATTGGTCAACTCAAAATCTACTGGAGTCCAATTGGGTGCGATGATCTTATAGGTCTCTTCATACTCGTAGCGATAATATTGTGATTTGCCGGAAGGATCAAAACTATCGGTAAAAATGAATATTCCATCTTCGCCGTTATCATTCGTCTCTCGACTAGCGTAAACATCTTCTATTTGTGATTCAGACTCAAAACTTTCTGGTTCCGAACTATAAACTGTACCATCGCTAGTTTCTACGACCAAGCTGTATTTTACTCCTTTTTGAGCCGCAAAAGGCGTTATGGCGGTATATAACCCTGATTCGTTTTCTTCAAAGGCGAAAACGTTCTGCATTTCATCAAGAATACGCACTTGCGCGTTTCGTTCAGGAGCGGAAATAGAATCTTCAAACCGGAACGCCCTCGAGAGTATTACCGTATGCCGTTTCATTTCATTGGTCAAGGAAGCCTCAATGACCAAGGCATCCTCAAAGGTCTCCGTTTGAAACTCAAAAGGTTCGATACAGCTTATTGCCATACCAATCAAAAACAATAAGGTTAAAAACGTTCTCATTTGCTTAATCTATCCAAAATTCAGGTTTAATAGCACTGCCCAATAGGGTACAATCCCCACAGGCAAATGGTAAGGTCAAAAAAGGGGAAATAAAGTCGACAGGGTCTTTATCCGAGGCAAACACAATCAAGTTCGCCTGTATTTGGCTAATTAATGGGGATTCACAATTACCATCACAAACACCGCTTGAACCCATGGTGCAATGATAGCCCTGCGGAATCAATCTGGGATTACCCAAAGTCTCGCAATTAACGGGGTATTCCGGCAAGGGTTCTTCCGGAAATAGGTCTTCATAATCAAAGAAAATTCGTCTTGAACTTATCGCAGCGGTCTCAAAATATCCAATGACATTCCGTTCACTGTCAGTTTCCGAAAAGATATTTCCAGATAAAAAGCCAGGTTGGGTTTCTGAAAAAACACTTTCCGAAACACTGAATGCCTCTAGACCTTGATAGTACGAATGCGCATCGACCGACTGCGTATATTGATTTACCTTGATACTATAGCGATGGGTCAAAATATAATTTTCGCGGTTCACGAACTGTACTTCAAAATTAGTAATGTCATTATTTTGCAAATTTGAAGTGGACGCTAGAATAATTCTGGTCGAGCTTCTCTTCCCATAACAAATGCGACCTTTCAGCGATTGCTTAGGTTCTGCTATGACTTCAAAAGCGTCACCATCGGTACAGGCAATGGAGTCGATGATTTTAAACCTAAAAGGATCCCAATTCGGCGCCTCTATTCTATAAGCCTCTTCATAGTCATACCTAAAATACCGAGGTTGGTTTCCTAAACTGCCATTATCCAAAACCACTGCTACCCCGTCTTCCCCAAAATCATTGGTTTCGCGTTTGAGTTCAAGATTCGCAATCGGTACATTCTCTGGCATCGTTTCGGCGGTGGAAGCATACGATTCTCCATCTGAAGTGCTTATTTTTAATTGATAGTTCTCACCGGTTTTTGCACCGAAAACCGAAGTCGAAACATAATGACCGGGTGCCGACTCTTCGAATTGATAGGTGGTACCTGAATCTTCGATAATCGATACCACGGCATTTCGCTCTGGGATAATCGTATCTTGTTCAAAAGGGCGTGCCCTTGAAAGAAAGACCTGATGTTGTTTTTCTTCATTGGTCAACCTGGCGTCCACGACTAAGACTCCGGCAAAGTCTTGCGTCTCGGCTTCAAAAGCTTCTATACAGCTGCACATCGCTAAGAGAAGTGCGACACATGTAACTATGGTATGTATTTTAAAGCGCCTCATTTTTTTATACAGAAGGTCGTTCTTAAAATTTGAAATTATAGGTAATCGACGGAATCGGAATGGAAAAAATAGAGCTCTTGAAAGCCTTTACACCTCCATCTTCCGACACGAAGAATACCGAGTACGGATTCGCCCTTCCCAATACATTGAATACCGAAATATTCCAAAAGCTGTGGGCGAACTTCTTGATTTTGTGATTGCCTTCGATATTGATGCCGATATCCAATCGGTAGTAATCCGGGATTCTGAATTCGTTCCGATTACTATAAAAAACGTACTCAGAATTGTTAAAGTTATATTGCCCAATGGGATAGGTTACTGGGCGCCCAGTTTGATATGAAAAGTTCAAAGAGGCACTATAGCGTCTGGTAAACTTATAATTGGCGACCAAACTTACATCATGGGGTTTGTCATAATTGGAAGGGAAGAATTCTCCCCCATTAATACGCTCCTCGGAAAACTCGCTGGCGAATTTTATCAAAGAACGCGAATACGTATACCCCAACCAGCCATTCAATCTACCGGCGTTCTTGCGAACCAGTACTTCAACCCCATAGGCCTGTCCCTCACCTTGCAATACCTCTTGTTCGATGTTATCGTTCAACAAAAGCTGCGCACCGGTCTTAAAGTCAAGAATATCCTCAGAGGTCTTGTAATACCCTTCTACACTTAACTCATATACATCATCCTCGAAATTCTTGAAGAGTCCCAAACTGAATTGGTTGGAACGCTGTGGTTTAATGTTCGAATCAGACAGTTTCCAGGTATCAATAGGCGATACCGTCGTCGTATTCGAAAGGGTATGAATGTATTGGTACATACTATTGAAACCTGCCTTTAAAGAAAAGTCAGGGGTAAAAGAGTACCTACCTGAAACCCTGAATTCCGGACCACCATAGGTATCTATCGTTTCATTCTTATCAAAATCGGCGCTGCCTATTAATGTAGCTTGGTTTCTAGGTTGCCCATCTGCATAGGTGCGTTGTGTTGAT
This sequence comes from Maribacter sp., assembly GCA_029287355.1. Lineage (GTDB taxonomy): Bacteria > Bacteroidota > Bacteroidia > Flavobacteriales > Flavobacteriaceae > Maribacter_C. Next base: position 6,345 of record JARFRH010000323.1, read on the forward strand.
GGTCCCAAAGCGGTATAGTAGGAATACCGAATACCAGCACTTAGCCCTACTTTATCCCCTAAATTGATATCATCACTCACATATATCGCTCCTTCGAAAGCCCTGTCTTCAGGCACTTCGAACGGATTGATAATCGACTCGGTACCTGTCGGGCGAATAAAACCAGGATTAATACTATATCGTTTTCCAGCAATCCCATAATCGAAGGTATGGGTGTCATTCATGAGAAATTTGAACTTCAATTTGGCTTCGGTCTCTTCAACGCTATAGCCCAAGAGAAAATCATCATTCGACTGTCCGTCAAAATCAATATCGAAAGCGTATTTACTATTAGCGAACACCAAACTGCCACTATTCCTTTCGTTGAACTTATGTTTCCATGCCAATGAAAACATACGATTGCTATACCCATATAAAGAATCCGAAGTGATACTAAAGGCATCTTTGCTGTAATATCCCGTAGCTTTCACTTGATTATTTTCATTGACCTTATGGGTGTAGTTTGCCACAACATCATAAAATGAAGCAGAACTATTCTTTAGAGATTCCTCATCCAATGATTGTAAAATCCAGTCAGAATAGGCTCCTCTGCCCCCTATGACCAGAGAGGACTTGTCTTTGACCACAGGTATCTCCAGCATCAAATTACCCGTTACCGGGCCAATTGACGCCTCTCCAGAGAATGCTTCGGTATTGCCATCAATGGTCGTGATGTCGAAGACCGATGAAAGTCGGCCACCAAACGCTGCGGGTACATTGCCCTTGTAGATATCCACCCCCTTTGTAGCGAACGGATTCAATGCTTGAAATATTCCAAAAAAGTGGGTCGGGTTATATACCACACCTTCATCCAATAAAAAAAGATTCTGATCTGTTTTACCACCCCGAACATTGAGACCGGATGCTCCTTCGCCTGCGTTCGTAATGCCGGGAAGCGTCGTAGCCACCGACAATATGTTGCGCTCACCCAATACCATGGGAATGTCTTTGGTTTCTTCTGATTCAATGGTCGTAACACCAGTAATTTCCTCCTCAACGTTATTCGCCTTATCAGCTTCTACAACTACTTCATCCAATTGTTCAATGTTTTCATTCAGATTGAAATCAAGGGTACCATCGTTATAAATGATGACCCTTTTACGTTGGGTTTCAACTCCTAAGGCCCTGGTTTCAAACAGGTTTTCTCCAGCGGGAAGCGCCATTTCATAGAAGCCCTTATCGTCGGTTACCGTTCCAATTTTTCGATTTCTGACGATTAATGAAAGGTCGGGTATGGGTTTACCCGTTTTCGAATTTCTGACATATCCGGAGAGGTTATACCGTTGTTTCTGGCCCTCAAGTGTTTCCTTACCGATTCGAACAGTCTCAACTCGGCGCTGTAAGCGTGATTGCTCTTCAGGAAAAAAAACCGGATTAAGGGCTTCGGTGGTTTCTTCCGGTTCTCCAACTTGAGGTGCCTCTTGACCCGACTTATCAAAAAACCCGTTGGGTAATTGATCGTAAATAATATTGTTCTGTGTCAAGATAACTTTCTCCCCATCGAGCACGTAATAGTTGATGATGGTGTCTTGGAAAAGGGCATCCAAGATATCGGTTACAGGCGTATTGGTATAACTGCCTGAAATTGAATCGTTAGCTAACCATTCGTCAACATAATAGAACTTCAATTGGGTTTTTTCCTCTAGAGATCTGATGACCTCACGTACATTGGTTTCTGTAAATGTAATGGTGACCTTGGTACTTTCGGTTTGGCTCATGACAACAGTACTTGTCAAGAGAAATAACATTACAAATAGTGTTTTTCTCATCTAATAGGATGGTTTTTCCGGACATTAAAAGGTACCTAGACACAAATAATTACCCGAAATTGTCAAAGGGTCTGGAAGGTTCAATTTTTCTACTAAATATATTAAATAATTTCTGACAAAGCCCAGTAATACGTTATTTCCAAGGAATTCGAAAAAGTACCTTCTTGATATTAAGGAATCATGAATAGGAGAGTCTAAAAGGTTGCCTTTTGATTGTTATAGCTTTGCATTGACAATCATCTGGGCTTTAGAACTAATTTCGAATCCGACTTTTCAATGATTTCATTCTTATTCATCATCATTTTTCGAAATTCACCATTTACAAACATTTCAGCTTGATCTTGATAGTGTTTACTAAAGGGGTTACCAGACTGACCTGTTGGAAGTATACTCATGCTATTTTCAATATCGGAAAAATCCACAATTCTTCTTGTCGAAGGGCCCGCGGTCACGTCAAAATACACCGTTTCATTGTAACTAAATCCCAAATTATTGATGACTTCCCTACTCCCATTTATGGGAAACGGGCCCACGTTGAAAAACGATTTGAGTAACCCTCCCGCTTGACCTATGGGGTGACCGTGTTCTAATGTATGGATGTTCCCCCAAGTCCATTGTGAGCTGTCTTTCCCGAAATCATCTTCCAGAGAGACAAAAGCTCTTAAGTATGATTTTTGAATGATGTCTGATTGCGTTTCTTGTGGTTTTGTGTTCACGTCATCCCACCAAACGGAATTTTGATTAGCTGCCATGGGTGCGATGATACGCTTACTGAAATGTGTTCGAAGAAACTGATTGAAATTCTCTTTACCCAGCTCATCTTCAAAAGTATATTTTAGAAAATATAGAATCCATCGATGATACAGGGTTGCCGCAACACTCTCTAAGGGGTAGTCGCCCTTCCACATATTCAACTTATCGAGCAGCTCCAACTGAAGCGTATCCAAGGTCTTTATTTCCAGCCCTTTTGCCAAGTTCTTGACTATGGAAGGATTCACGGAGGAAGTAACATCAGTCAACATTGTACGCACAGCTCCGGTATCCCAATCATTTTTAGGCTCCAACAGTTGCACAATGCGTTTTGCTCGGTTCTCAGGCAAATAATACCCGGGGTATAATTTTCCGCCAATAGCGTCAGGCTGATTATTCGCAGAGTAGACATAATTCTCAGGAGGATTAATAGCTTGAGGATTTTCTGAGAAGGGCATGTACTCACGCTCGGAAGGAAAGGTTTTATGATCGGTCTGAATAAATTTGGTGCTTACACTATCGGGAATTTTGTGGAGTTTAGCCGTTGCCCACCAGGCGATATTTCCGTCCGCATCGCCATACATGATATTCAAACCGGGTGCATGTATCTTCGGAAGTGCATTTTCAATCTCTTTCAGATTGGAAGCAGCCGACATTTGGTATAGTGCCTGCATTGCTTCGTTTTTGTTTTGGGTATAAGTCCACCACATTGAAATAGGCCTTTCCGCCATAATCTCCTTCATGATTCCGTTCATCATGGGACCCCGCTTGGTCTTCTTTACCGTAAATTCGACGTCTTCCGCATCTTTGACTTTTATCGTGTAGGGTTTCGTTTTGAATGGTACCCAAACACTATCGAATTTGTACTTTGAACTATCTTCCGGATTGATTTCCTCATAATAAAAATCAACGTCATCATTTTCGAACATGGTCACTCCGTAGGCAAGCTTGCGATCGTGTGCAAGCACTGGAAAGGGTACCCCAGCTAAATGATAGCCATATTTTTCATAGGTAGGTGTCACTACATGGGCCTCAAACCAAACAGAAGGTTGCGCAAAACCGATATGAGGGTCATTGGCAAAAATCACCTTGCCGTTTTTGGTCTTGTCCGGACCAATCACCCAACTATTACTTCCTTCAAATAAAGGAATATGCAGCGATTCCAATGTTTTGGATACGGAGCTGATAAGTGTTTGACTTGCACTATCTATTGCCCTGCCCTTATGGTTTTTGATCATTGTAGTGCTCGGGTCTATCTCAACATCCAAATCTTTGAGATAGGCGACCCCTAAACTATCCTTTATCCTAGAAAGTAATGGGTCTGTCTTTTGGGCCTGTGCAAAACTGAAAGCCATATAGCCGAAAACATTTTGTATATCGTGCAATGTGAATTCCGATTTTTTAAGACCTGTTAGATAAAATTCGATGGGTGTTGGGCCTTCTTCCACAAACTGATTGACCCCATCTAAATAGGCCAGTGATAAACTAACGGCCTCAGAATTCATATCGAGCTCAGCAACGGTCTTGGCAGAGGCTTCATCAATACCTAGCGCCAAAAAGAATTTATCGGTTTCTACCGTAGTCTCGCCAAAGACTTCCGAAAGACCTCCACGACCTATTCTTCGCAACAATTCCATTTGCCAAAGCCGATCTTGAGCATGTACATAACCCAAGGCACGAAAAGCATCCTTCTTGTTGCTTCCATAAATATGGGGGATGCCATACGTATCGTAATGGATGGTTACACCTTGCGATAAATTGGCAATTGTTTTCTCCCCTTCATAATCAGGTTTTAATGTGTAGGCGAATATTGCAGCAACAATAGCCAGTACACCAACCAAAATCATTAGCGCCAAACCTATATTTCTCATTACTTTCAAATCATCTCAATTTAGATGCAAAAGGTAGTAGAATTTAGGGGATTATAAAAGACAAGAATAGTAACCCTCGTTATTTGTTCAAGGCGATTTCGTTAAATCGCTGCAAACCAGCATTCAACCATTGTAGATAGGCATCCCTGTCCGTATATTGTACCGCAGAATTCAATATTTCCATATCCGGTGACATCAAGACATAATATGGTTGAGAGGCCTCGTTAAAATTGAGGGTTTGAAACGTACCCCACTTTTGGCCAATTGTCTCGATGGTCTTGACCCTACCTGATTCATATTGAAAATCGAACCGTTCTTCTTGAGGAAGTTGTTTTCTGTCGTCTACGTACAAGGAAATCAAAACATATTCTTCCTTCAGAATCGGGTAAATATCGGACTCGCTCCAAACATTTTCTTCCATTTTACGGCAATTGACACAAGCCCAACCTGTGAAGTCCAATAAAATAGGTTTGTTCTCAACTTTGGCATAAGCCACACCTTCCTCAAAATCTTTAAAGCAATTTAACCCTAAGGGGCAATCGCTTTCTTGTTCAGCTATCGTATAGAAGTCCGGCGGAAGAAACCCGAAGAGTTTTAGGTCAATCACATTGGTCAAGCCTAAAATGAGGTATAAAGAAAAGCCCGCACTTAATACTCCTATTCCCTTTCTGGCTCCTGATATCTTTTGTTTTGGTCCGTCATGTGGAAATCTGAAAATACCAAATAAATACAAGGCAAGCAGAACGAAAAGAACAATCCAAACACCGATAAATATTTCACGCTTGAAAATTCCCCAATTACTTACCAAGTCGGCATTCGACAAGAATTTAAGCGCCAAAGCAAGCTCTAGAAAGCCAAGAACAACTTTTACCGTGGTCATCCACCCACCTGATTTAGGAAGAGAATTCAACCAAGCAGGAAACAATGCGAATAAAGCAAATGGTAAAGCCAATGCCACTCCAAAACCCGTCATGCCCGCAGAGAGGTTTGTTGCTACATCGCCTTCGGCTAGAGCGGTACTCCCTAACAAGCCACCCAAAATAGGCCCCGTACATGAAAAGGAAACTATGGCAAGGGTTACAGCCATAAAGAAAACACCTAAGACCCCTCCTATTCTAGTAGAAGCTTGATCCATCTTATTGGCCCAAGAATTCGGTAAGGTCAATTCATAATATCCAAAGAATGAAAAAGCAAAGAACACAAAAATGGCAAAGAACAATAGGTTCAGCCAAACATTGGTCGCTATGGTATTGAGTATTTGGGAATCAACTGAATCGAATACATGAAAAGGCAAACTCAGTAAAAAGTAGATGAGTACGATAAAAAAGCCATAGAGAATCGCATTGGCGATACCCTTGGATTTATTTTGGGATTGTTTCGTAAAAAAGGATACTGTTAAGGGAATCATTGGAAAAACACAAGGCGTCAAAATCGCAATAAGTCCGCCTAAAAAGCCCAATCCAAAAATGCCCAAGATACCGGAACCTCCTTCTTGCATATCCACAGAATCGTCAAGCAATTCTTTGTTTTTTAGATTCTTTTTGAGCGCATTGGTCATAGCGATACTGCGCTCATCAACCGTTTTGGACTCAATGTTAGCAGTCCCACCATCAAAAACGAAATTAAAATCTTGCTCGCCTTGAATGCAGACTTCTTTACAGACTTGATAAAAGATATTGACATCAACCTGACGCACTGTTGGTTTTAATAGTTTTATGTGCTGCGTAAATGTCGCCGTCTTTTTGAAGAAGGTCTCATCGACTTCGAAAATATCACTGAACTCCGTAGTTGTTTCACTTTCTTCGGTACTACCGATCAGTTCGTAATCCGAGCCTGCATTGGCGAAAGTAAACTCCGTAGGTAGCGCACCACCTTCTGGCGTATGCTGTGAATACACATGCCAACCTTCAAAAATTTTTGCCTTGAAAACCAACTTAAACTCGGTATCGGATATTTTATGATACTCTTTATCCCATACTACAGGGGCATCGTCGCTTTGTGCAAAAAGTGAGAGGCTACCAAAAAATAGCGCTACAATTACAAAAATGTACTTTATTTTATCCATGTGAACTTCACTAACTCTTTGGGAGCACCGGTTATTTTGAATCGATTGTCTGAACGTTTTCCAATAACCCAAATAATATCATCATCCCCTGTACATAATAGCCACTGCTTTTGCTTTGAGATAACATCGATTTTTTCATCCTTGAAATACTTGGAAAGTTTTTTCTTTCCGGTCATTCCGAAGGGGTAAAAATAGTCGCCTTTTTTCCATTTCCTAACGACTATTGGATATTTTAACGTCGATTTATCAAGGTATAGTATGTTTTCGGCCGTTTCAGATAGAGCATCCACCTCAGAAATGACGAGGTTGATCGGCTTTTCGATTTTTGTATCGCTTGCTTGAATCAAAAATCGCGTGTTAGCTATAGGTTTCAATTTATGGAGTAATAGGTATTCCCTGTCCTTCACTAATCGATGCGTTTCGGAACGGACTTCCTTTCCGCTCATTCCACCTAAAAGATCTTCTATATCATCCCAAGCCTTAAAACCATATTCGTTAAACAAAGCATACAAATAAGATTTTCTGGGGTTCAATTTCAATAATTCCGTAACCTTTATCTTCACTAAATCCTTATCAACTAAAAATAGCTTGGACTTCAGAAGCGCTAAATAATCAGCGAGCATTGAAGTGGTATCCGCAAGGTAGGATTGCGTCATTTGGAAATTCTCCAGAAAAGTGGGGTGCAATTCCTTTAGTTTAGGCACAACTTCATGTCGAATCTTATTGCGCAAATACACCCTTTCTTGATTCGTACTATCTTCTCGCCAAGCCAACTTTTCGGCCTTTGCGTGTGCCATAATTTGTACTCTTGTAAAGGGAAGTAATGGTCTTGCCATAACTGAAGTCTGGGCAGGCATTCCCTTTAAACCTTCAATTCCCGTTCCTCTAGATAAATTAATAATGAAAGTCTCGAGATTATCATCTGCATGGTGTCCCGTAACCAGTGTTTCCAATCCATTTTTCTGCATGATTTCGCCAAACCAAGCATATCGAAGTTCGCGCGCGGCCATTTCAATAGAAACTTTATTTTCATTCACGTATCCCATTTTATCAAATTGTTTTACGAATAATTGAAAATTCATTTTCTTTGCTA
>JARFRH010000203.1 GCA_029287355.1 Maribacter sp.
ACTTGGACGATACTTTGGAATTGGATTACAATAGGGTTCGTTTAGGTTCTTTTAAATTAGCCCCTTCCTTAGTATGGCGTGGAGATATGGGCAGTAAAATTAGAACCGGTATTTCATACGAGGCGATAGAAGTTGAAGAAACAGAAAATCGGTTTATCAATACCTTTTACCAAGTGAATGGTGAAGAGACTCAAAAAGAGTTTGTCGGACTTGATGTTGAATATGGTTATGAAAATAATGATAATGCTGCTTTTCCGACTATGGGCATGACAACCGCATTGCATGTTGGGTACAAAACCGAAATTGGCGGTCAAGGTAGTTTTGGCTATATAATTCCAAGTCTGGGTTTTGACTATAAATTGGTGCCGAGTGGTAAGCTAGTTTTAGCGACCAAATGGAAAGCTCATTTTAATATTGGTGATGGATTCGATTTTTATCAAGCCGCCAATATTGGTGGTGTAGATGGTCTTCGAGGATATCGTAACGAACGGTTCACAGGTAAAAAATCATTTTATCAAAACACGGATCTACGATTGCGTTTTGGTAAGATGCAGACAGGAATTTTGCCTACGGCCTTTGGACTTTATGGCGGATTCGATTATGGGCGCGTTTGGAACCCTAATGAAGACTCGAATGTTTGGCATACCTCTTATGGTGGTGGATTTTTTCTAGATGCTTCCGGTATTGCTACAATACGAGCTGCTGTTTTTAACAGTGACGATGGAATACGAATCTCTTTCGGACTAGGTTTCGGATTTTAAATGGATAAGAAATAACCTCATTTCCGACAAGATGGAAATCATTGAATCTAAATTGACAAAGCCGATTTTAGGAATTTAGCCCATCTTATTTCAAAGAATACGAATACAAATTACCCCCTGTATTGTCACGTACCTCGTCAGACAATAACAAGGTATTTGCATTTTTGAAGCAGACAGATTCCAATTGTGTACGAACACCCAAGTCGATTTCTGTGAGCTTTCCTTTTGAAAAATCATCCTCTGGAAAATCAGTGAGCATCCAAAGTTTGCCGCATCCCAAAAGCACCACGGTTTTGCCATCTGGTGAGATATCCGCAGAGGTGATTTGACAGGTGTCGCTGTCTTCGCAGGTTTTTATTTTCCCAAGGAGGGTTGCATTGTAGTTTCCCTTTTTTGCAGGTACGCGATAAATCAAAGCTTCTCCTGTAAAAGGGTTGGCTCTGTTTTTGGTGATGATATAGAAATGGTCCTTGTGATAGAAGAAGGCTTCTGAATCATATAGGAGCAGCTCTCTTCTCGGAGGAAAATCTTTTTGTTGAGGGTACCGAAATTCAATACGCTCCGCATCAATTTTATCACCGGCTTCTATCTCTGGATTCGGCAACTTATAAATCACTAGATTTTTTCTATCATTGGCGTTGTTTCCGAAATCACCAATGTATAGATTTCCTTTTTTGTCCGAGGTCAAATCTTCCCAATCGTTGTTCTTGGCATTTTTGACTTTCAGTTCTTGAAGCAGCTTCCCTTTAAAATCTACTTTGTAGATTTTATCTTTGTTTCCATTATCTTCTATGACCCAAATAGATTCTTCATCAAATTGTACAATACCTGAATTTTCACTTAGTTTTTTGGGTAAGTCCGTAATAACTTGCAGCTGCCCATAATTCGTGCAACCCACAAAAAGAAATATCAAAAATACATGCGAAATTTTAGTCATTCGAAGGCACTTTCAAAGGAACTAAAATCTTTGTTTTCCAATTTGAAAAATGAACCGTTAAAGAAGGCAACTACTTGCTTCATACGTTTAGTTTGACCCCGTTTGGGTACTCTTTGACATGTTTAAATTTTCAACTAAGAATTCTCCCAAATCACGCCCTTGTTTGACCCCTACGTCCACAGCCTTTCTGTAATGGATGCCACCATACATTCTACTAATGGCAGCTTCGTTTGCCGCTGCCTCGAAAGAGGAAAAACTACGAACAGGCAGTCCGAAGGGCACTTCGGTATCATCTTCAAACGCAAAATCTTCTCCGAATATACTGGTCAGGGCAACGCCTGCAGCACCTGATACCACACTATGTCCGCTGGTATACTCCGGAAAAGGTGGTGTTTGTAATACCGGCTTCCAATTTTCGTCGATATACGTATTGATTAGGGTTTCAGGGCGTATGAGGTTACTACGGTATTTTTCATCCCAACAGCTGATGAAGGCATCGGCAATGGCAATTGATGTTTTGGTATAAGCGAATACCGTTTTCGCAAAATCACTATTGGTTTTCTTGGTTGCTATTTTGACAATGCCTATCCAATGGGCACCAGGGGTGATTTTTTTTGTTGCGAACATTAAATGTCCACGTGTTACGGAAACGTAAGGGTTGCAATCCCAGAATTGGGCAATCGCAATTTCCTCCGATTCGTCGCCCTTCTCTGTAATTTCATTGCTGATATCATATACTTCTTTTACCTCTTTGTAAAAATCACTTCCCTCATCCATAGAAAAAGGGGGAGGAGGCGCGGGTATAAATTGATTTGCAGAATCGATGACAAAGGGTCTTATTTTGTTCCAGTGCGGTTCAATACCCTCCATATAGGCAGGTGGTGTTGGTTGCCATCGGGTGGGATCATCCGTATTAACCGTGAATTTCGGCATGGTTCGGGTCTGGTTATAATTGTCGTTGCTCATCCATGTTGCGATATGCTCGGCAACCAGTAATCCATATTCCTTGGAGGCATTGAAAACCTTTTCATTCTTTGCTTGCCACGCCGTATAAAGACTATCTCGGAAAGGAGTCAGTTTCTCTTCAGAAAAAATCAACCTTCGGCTTAAATCCATATGGGCGACCATCGCCGCAACTTCATGGTTTAGGGGTTGAGCCGTATCAGGTTCGGGGATGGCTGTAAGTTCTCTTACTTGTCCGGCTAATGAAATATAATTTTCATTTTTCAATGCCATAATTTCATAGGCGGCAACATTAGGATATGCAAAAATTCTGCTGGCAACCGGCGGTGAGAAAATATCATGTATCATGATTTCTATCACCTTATCAATTGATTTGTGCAGGACCTCAGGAGACACTACTATGGGCTCTTCCGTTTTACCACAGGAAAAAATCAATGCCATTAAAAAGATTACGCCATATTTCTTCATCATTTTGTACTTTTCTTATTCAATTTATAATCCTTAGCCTTTCGTTGTCGAAAGTAGCCAATATGAATATTATTAGTTGTGGAAGGGTAGTATTTTTAAGCTTCGAATTGATGTATTGGCAGAAACCAAGCAAATTATGTCACTCAAAACTACATTATTCTTATCTTCTATCATAGTCACAGAGCATGACAACTCTCAACTAGTAACATAGCCGACCAAAATAAGTACCAACTTCTGCCTGTTTTCCCCGTCAAATTTGAGAAAAGTGGCAGGGGTAGCCTTACTAACAGCCCCGCTTTAACACGCAATATATTGATTATCATACTGCACATTTTATCACTCCATTAAGTGCAATCGCGTATTCTTAGCAACTTCATAAAGTCATATCAACAGCACGTCAAGTCTAATTTCAAATCGGTGGCGCAAGATACATATTCTTAGGGGAAGAATGAAGCTGTGTATGGTTAATATTTCTTCAAAGAAATCAGGTTGTCGGGTCGTTTTAAGCGGTAGGCAATAGAAATACTTTTTTATTTTGGCATTGCCTCAGTTTTTTGAAAATTATCCGATATATTTAAAGGATAAAATCTTTCTAACCATGGAAGTAAGTACGTTTAAGAACCAGTTAGAGTTCTCCTTTTGGAGTGCCCTGATTTAATCAAAAACCAAAAGTATATTATGAAAAATCTGGATAGAAGAAATTTCATTAGAAAAACATCTTTGTCAGCCGCTGCACTTGTGGCCGCGCCATTGCTAACAAAAGGAACGGAGCCTGAGCTTGAGCGACCATCAATGGGGCAATATATGGGTGACTTCGCAGCGCCGAAATTGGAAGTGGTACGTGCAGCCTTTATTGGAGTAGGGGCGAGAGGGCCAGGACACATGAAGTTTTTCGCGGGCTTGCCGGGCACCGAAGTTGTTGCCATCTGTGATTTGTATGAGGATCTTGCCAATAAATGGGGAGAAGAAGCGAAAGCAATCGGTAAAGGGAAACGTCACAAAAATGTGAAGTTGTACTATGGAGATGAGAATAAATGGCGTACAATGCTCGATGAGGTCAAACCCGATGTTGTCTATATCGCTACCAATTGGAAGAACCATGCGCCCATGGCCATTGAAGCCATGAAAAAGGGAGCACATGCATTTGTTGAAGTACCCATAGCATTGACCTTGGGCGAAATGTGGGACATCGTGGACACTTCCGAGACAACGGGAAAGCATTGTATGATGATGGAGAATGTTAACTATAGCCGAGACGAATTGATGTTTTTGAACATGTGCAGACTTGGCGTTATCGGGGAGCCGTTACATGCAGAGGCTGCCTATATTCATGAGCTACGTTCTCAGATGGAGGAACAAGAACGGGGAACAGGTTCATGGAGAACGCTTCATTATGCCAATAGAAATGGTAATTTATATCCAACACACGGTCTCGGGCCGGTAGCCCAGTATATGAATTTAGGTCGAAAAGAGGATACGTTTACAAGTCTGGTTTCTTTCTCAACTCCATCAATAGGTCGTAAGCTTTATGCTGAAAAGAATTACGCTTCGGATCACAAATGGAATCAATTGGATTATAAGGGCGGCGATTTGAATACGACGCTTATCAAAACGGAATTGGGCAGAACCATCATGGTGCAATGGGATGAGACCAGTCCGAGACCTTATACGCGATTGAATTTAATTCAAGGAACGAAAGGGGCCTTGGCTGGGTTTCCGACCAGAGTCGCATTGGAAGGTGGGGTTGAAGGCGTGACAAAAGACCATCACAGTTGGGTTCAAGGTGACCAGTTAGAGGTTTTATACGAAAAATACGACCATCCGCTTTACACAAGACTGAACAGTGCGACGAAGGATACAGGTCATGGCGGCATGGACGGTATGATGATGTATAGAATAGTAGAATGTTTGCAGAAAGGACTTCCGTTGGACCAGAACGTTTATGAAGGATGTTTCTGGAGCGCGGTGAGTCCATTGAGTGAGCGTTCCGTAGCAAGCGGAGGAGCACCACAACCATTTCCAGATTTTACTCGGGGCAACTGGAAGAATACAAAACCCTTACAAATCATTAGTTAAATCAAAGTTATGAGAAAAACATACCTGATTTTATGGGTATTGGCCGTTGTAAGCTCCTGCAAGAATGAAGCTAAAAAAGGCGATAAGTTAGAACATGAAGAGGTTTCAAGTGAAGTTGCGGCAGTAGGTGATTGGATATACCTATTCGACGGTACGAGTACCGATGGGTGGCGATCGTACAATGGTGATTCACTGCCTGCGCAATGGGTAATTAAAGACGGAGCCCTGACTTTTGATACCGAGAAAAGAGTTGAGGCGGAAAAAAAAGGAGGAAAAGATATTATCTATGGTGCCGAAGAGTTCGAGAATTTCGAGCTTTACTTGGAATGGAAAATCCCCGAAGGTGGTAACAGCGGAGTTCTGTATCATTTGAAAGAAGGCTATAATAGCCCGCCGGAAGTTAGTCCTGAATACCAGCTTTTGGATGATTTGAAATGGGAGGAAATCAATGATGCCAAATTGGAAGAATGGCAAAAGACAGGTTCCGATTATGCAATGCATGTTGCCGATCCAGCACAGAAAATAATTAAACCCGCGGGAGAATGGAATACGACGAGAATCATATTTACTCCTGAAAATGTCGAGCACTGGCTCAATGGGAAAAAAGTACTATCTTTTGTTCCTTGGTCTGATGATTGGTATGAAAGAAAGAGTAAGGGTAAATGGAAAGACGCTCCGGATTATGGAAAGTACAAATCGGGGTATATCGGACTCCAAGACCATGATAGCCCGTTATGGTTCAAAAATATAAAAATCAAAAAACTATAAAGTCGAGAAATATGAAAAGAAGAAATTTTGTAAAAAGCACTGCTGCTTTGGCATCGACCAGTTTATTACCCTCCACAATTTGGGCCTTTGCGAAAGATGGAAAATTGCGAACTGCACACATTGGAGTAGGTAATATGGGTGGTGAGGACTTGAAGGCCATTTCATCGCACGCGATGGTCGAGGTAACTGCTTTATGTGATGTGGATGCGAATAATTTGAATGCTGCTTCTAAATTACATCCAAGTGCAAAACTTTTTTCTGATTATAGAAAAATGATGAAGGAAATCAGCAATGATATCGATGCCGTGATTGTATCTACACCTGATCATACACATGCGCCTGCCTCTATGATGGCCATGAACATGGGTAAGCCCGTATATTGTCAAAAACCATTAACACATTATGTGTCTGAGGCAAGGGCGATGCATGCCTTGGCAAAAGAGAAAAATTTAGTCACCCAAATGGGTATTCAAGTGCATTCGTTCTATGACTATAAGTTAGCGACTTTGTTAATTCAATCGGGCATTATAGGAAAAGTAAGTATGGTAAGGGCCTGGTCACCAAAAAACTGGGGATATGATGGGGCGGCACCTGAAGGGTCGGATCCGGTTCCGGAAACTTTAGATTGGAACCTTTGGTTAGGTACTTCTGTCGAAAGACCTTATAAGGAAGGGGTATATCATCCTGGTAATTGGAGAAAATTAATGGATTATGGCTGTGGAACATTAGGCGATATGGGGGTCCATATTTTTGACACCCCTTATAATGCTTTGAAACTTGATGTGCCTAAAACGATTAAGAACAATTGTAGAAACCCTACGGGTTTTGGATATCCAGAGAACAATCTGGTCACCTATGAATTTCCGGCAACTGAATATACGACTGAAAATTTTAAATGGATATGGTATGATGGTCCATGTGCGCCAGATAACCATGATGACCTTATTTTGCCGGGCAATGAGCAGCTTCACGATCAAGGCGCCATGTTCATTGGAGAAAAAGGCAGACTCTATTTGCCTCACTTTCAGAAACTTCCACAATTGATTGTTGATGGAGAATATAAGGAGATGGATGTTGCCAAATTTGGATTAGGAGGTCCAGTAAGGGACTATGCCTCAGAGAGTAAAAAGCACTATCACCAATTTGTAGATGCTTGTTTAGGTAAAGACGAGGTCTCTGCGCCGTTCTCCTATGCATCGCGACTGACCGAAACGATACTATTGGGTGTAATTGCCGGGCGTTTTCCGAATCAGACTTTGCACTGGGACAATGAGAATGCAAAATTCAAAGAAGAGGCGGCAAATAAATATCTAGATGGTTCTTATAGGGATTTTTAGATTTCTTCCTCATTGACATTATAAAACCGAATCCGGAATAATCGCCGGTATTATATTAATTCAATCAATTCTATATGTTAGGAATATTTTCTTTTTTGGGCTTTACGATTTTGGTCGCCGTGATTTCCTATTTGGCAACCAGAAAAACCAATGAAAAGACTTCTGATGGCTATTTTCTGGGAGGTAGAAGTTTAACGGCAGGAATGATAGCCGGATCACTTTTATTAACCAATCTCTCCACGGAGCAAATCGTCGGATTAAATGGCAGTGCTTATAAAGACGGCCTTTCGGTCATGGCTTGGGAGACCTTGGCGGCCATCGCGATGGTGGTCACCGCAATATTTCTATTACCTCGGTATTTAAAAGGAGGACTTACCACAGTACCTCAATTTTTAGCAAAACGTTTCGATGTAACTACCAAAACCATAACTTCCGGACTGTTTCTTACAGGTTATGTAGTGGTATTGCTCCCGGTCATTCTTTATTCCGGGTCGGTAGCAATAAGTGGCATGTTTGACGTGCCCACGCTTTTAGGCGTCTCAGATAAAACAGCACTTGTTCTTTGTATTTGGGGCATCGGAATAATTGGTTCTATTTATGCAGTTTTCGGCGGATTAAGGGCTGTTGTGGTTTCAGATAGTATTAATGCCGTAGGACTTATGATAGGAGGAATACTTATCCCCATTTTCGGTTTAATGGCGATAGGGGATGGAAGCGTTTTGGCTGGTATTGATGCCTTGATGTCCACTAACCCAGAGCGATTCGATTCAACAGGAAATCATGGACAAGAAGTACCGTTCAGCACTATTTTTACAGGGATGATGCTTGTGCAACTCTTTTATTGGGGTACTAACCAACAAATTATTCAACGCGCATTAGGTGCCAAGAATTTGGCAGAAGGACAGAAAGGTTTGCTACTTGCTTCGTTTTTAAAGATTTTGGGACCTTTAATTCTTGTACTGCCAGGAATGATTGCCTATCACTATTTTGATGGAGGCTTGGCTTCCAGTGACCTCGCTTATCCTGAATTGGTGCGAGCCGTATTGCCAAAAGCCTTGGTTGGGTTTTTTGCTGCAGTACTCTTTGGGGCCATATTAAGTTCTTTTAATAGTGTATTGAATAGTTCAGTGACCCTTTTCGGGATTGATATTTACAAACAGCATATCAATCAGGAGGCACCTGAAAAGACCGTTGTCAAATATGGAAAAATATTTGGTATTTGCTTGGCTCTGGCTGCGATGTTCATTGCTCCTTTGATTGCAAATGCCGGTAGTCTGTTCAATTATTTGCAAGAAATAAACGGTATTTATAGTATCCCTATCTTGACCATTATCGTAGTGGGGTATTTAACCAAAAGAGTCCCGGCGATAGCAGCGAAAATCGGTATTCTTTCAGGATCGATATTGTATATTTTCAGTCAATTTATTCTCAAACCAAATTTAGTCGACACGGCTTTAGAAGAAGCAAAAGCATCGGGAATCACTGATGATGCGGCGTTGAGACTTGTTGAGGCCGACGCGTATCCACACTTTTTACATGTTATGGCCCTGTTGTTTGTTGTAAATTGTTTGATTATGCTGATTATTGGAAGGATTATGCCAAGAGCGGAAGCCTACGAATTGGAATACACCGAGCAAGTCTCGATCGAGCCTTATAAATATGTAAAGCAAGTGGGTATTTCGATTACAGTTATTGTTATTTTTATTTATGTCTATTTTGCCAAATAGGGCTAGCAGATATTCAAAATAAAAAGGGTGCCAAAACTAGTGGCACCCTTTTATTAAACTGACCACAGGCCCTTAGATATATTGATTGACAATGTTCTCGAACAACTCTTGCTTACCGCTTTGAAGCTCCAATTCACCGTTATCTTTGGCTATTTCGTAAAGCGCTTTGAAATCAAGTTTTCCATCTTCGAAATCCTTTCCTTTTCCTGAATCAAAAGAACTATAACGTTTAGTTCGCAAAGCATCATAAGGTGAGGAAGAAATGATTTTATCAGCGATCAACAAGGCTCTTGCAAAGGTATCCGCACCACCGATATGGGCATGGAATACATCGTCCATATCCGTAGAATTTCTTCTGATTTTAGCATCGAAATTGACACCTCCGCCTTGCAATCCACCAGCTTTCAAGAACACTAACATAGCTTCCGTGGCTTCAGTGATATTGTTTGGAAACTGGTCGGTATCCCAACCATTTTGATAATCACCCCTGTTGGCATCAACACTTCCTAACATACCGTGCGCAGCAGCGACCTCCAGTTCATGTTGCATGGTGTGGCTGGCCAAAGTTGCGTGGTTAACCTCAATGTTCAATTTGAAATCATCCTGTAAACCGTATTGGTGTAAAAACCCTACGACAGTGGCACAGTCAAAATCGTATTGGTGTTTCATGGGTTCCATAGGTTTTGGTTCAATAAAGAAATTGCCTTTGAAACCTTGACTTCTTGCATAGTCACGGGCCATTCCCAAGAATTTGCCCA
>JARFRH010000210.1 GCA_029287355.1 Maribacter sp.
ATGGGTAATTACCATCCTAGTTATATTCAAAATCAATAATTGTTTTTTTATTAAATCTCATTTATTTGATATCGATATTTGCTGTTTTGATAATACTTAGCGTATTTTTCATTAGGTCTACCGGTGGCAGTCTGCTCAACATGACAATACAACTTGTGGTTGGCTAAATGATTTTAGCCTTTGCCTTAGTGACTTCATTACGTTCAATAGTATGCCCTGGGCGGCTCCATTTTGGTTTTTCACCCAAAGGTAGTAGTTGAGAATCTTCAGCTTCCACCGTTTTGGGCTGTGAAACTTTCGTAAATGGTTTTTGCGGATTCAACCCCAATAATTTGAACATTTCCATATCCTCATTCACATCAGGATTAGGCGTAGTCAATAATTTATCTCCTGCGAAAATAGAGTTCGCTCCCGCAAAGAAACACATGGCCTGACCTTCACGACTCATTTCTGTTCTTCCTGCTGATAAACGCACCTGTGTTTCCGGTAAAACAATACGTGTAGTTGCGACCATTCGAATCATTTCCCAAATAGAGATGGGTTCCATTTCAGCCATAGGAGTACCTTCTACAGCGACTAGTGCATTAATGGGCACAGATTCTGGCTGTGGACTCAAAGAAGATAAGGCAACAAGCATACCCGCTCTATCTTCCAAAGCCTCGCCCATTCCAATAATACCTCCGCTACAAACGGTAACATTACTCTTTCGTACGTTTTCGATAGTTTCCAATCGGTCTTCAAAAGCTCGTGTCGAAATCACATCTTTATAATAGTCTTCGGAGGTATCCAAATTGTGGTTATACGCGTATAAGCCTGCTTCGGCCAAACGCTTTGCTTGGTTTTCGGTAATCATTCCTAAGGTACAGCATACCTCCATATCCAACTTATTGATGGTGCGTACCATTTCGAGCACTTGGTCGAATTCAGGCCCGTCTTTGACATTTCGCCAAGCCGCACCCATACATACACGCGAACTACCCGAAGCCTTCGCTCGCAAGGCCTGTGCCTTGACATGCGGAACAGTCATCAAATCGTTTCCTTCAATGTCGGTATGATAACGCGCTGCTTGTGGGCAATACCCACAATCCTCAGGGCAACCACCTGTTTTAATAGAAAGCAACGTGGACACCTGAACGGTATTTGGATCATGATTTCCTCGATGTATTGTGGCTGCTTCATATAGCAGCTCCATCAGTGGTTTGTTATATATATCAAGGATTTCCTGCCTCGTCCAGTCGTGTCTTGTTTTGCTCATGTTCTTATTTAATTCTGTTTCAAAAGTAACCTATTTGTTATCAAATCCCAATCACGGAAATCCCAAAAATTAATTGAGAATCCGTGCATTATATGACAAGAGTTCATGGTTTTGAAAGTAATACGCTAACCGCATTTCCCCCAAAACCCACGGCGTTTACCATCACTTTCCGTATGCGCTTCGGATGAGAAGAATGAGACACGAATGGCACGCTAATAAATTCTTGGTGTTTAAGCATTAGAATAGCCAGTTCAACGCTCAGCATTCCAGATGCTCCGAAGGTATGCCCCACTTTCCATTTGTTTGTTGTCAAGGCCGGTAGGGTATCTCCAAATACTTTTTGAATGGCTTTATGTTCTGACAAATCACCTTTTAGAGTTCCAGGTGCATGCATAACGATTACATCCACTATTTCAGGATTCAAATCACCCAATGCCATTCTCATTGATCGCTGAAAACATTTCGCATCAGTGGAGATGGAAACATTGTGTTCAAGAACTTCAGTGGCATACCCTATACCTTCTATTAGCGCCAAAGATTTTTCGGAAATTCCTTTCTCTAAACAGACCATGGAAGCCCCTTCCCCTAAAATCAAGGAATTCTGTTTTTTGCTTAGGTCAAGGGCTCGGCAGGGGTAATTCAAATCTTCATTCGAAATACTACTCGACACTGCTCGAAGTGAACGTTCGAGTTCTGATTTTGCATAAATCTTCAGGGCCTTCATTTGGGCGAGGGTAAAAGGCGTTAAGGGTGCTTCACTGCCCCCCACCAAAAATTTGTCGGCCATACCGCTTTTTATCCAGGCTACTCCGTTTAGTAGGGCATGTAAGGCGGTTGAACAGGTGATGGAGTGCGATATTTCAGGACCTTTAGTTTGTAAGTCATGCGCTACCCAAGATGAAATATTGCCAAGCGTCGTAGTCGGGGATGACAAGGTGGAAGTTTTCTGTTGCCGGATATATTCTTCATGGTATTTCTCGAACAAAGATGTGGCACCACGTGAAGAGCCGATGTTGATTCCGAAATTGTCCGCTGATTTCCAGTCGGTATTTTTAATGGCATTCCGTGCGGCATACATCGCAAATAGCACACTATCGTCTAGCATTTTATATTTTGCATCCGACAGTCTTAAATCAAGTACTTCTTGCCAGGCCTTTTCTGAAAGCGGTGCAATCCATTGCTGGCGTCCATTAAACTCTTTCTGAACGAAGTGATGGTTCGGGTTTTGGTAAGCCTCCCATGTTTCCCCTGAAGAACTACCTAAAGGCGAAATTGAGGAGATGGCCGTTATGGAAATAGGTGCTGACAATTTTTTCTATTTCGAGCAAAAATAAAAGTTCTTAACTTGATCTGCACAATAAAACCAAGAAACCATGAACAATGAATTGGTACCACAACCCAGTTGGTGGAAAAGAAATTGGAAATGGGTTGTACCCGTAGGTGGTTGTTTCACCATAATCATTATCGTAGTGTTAGCTTTTGGAGCTATATTCTTTGGCGTTTCGAATGCTATTGAAGATTCTCAACCTTATGAATATGCTTTGGAAAAAATCAATACGGACGAAGACCTCATAAATGCACTAGGCTCACCAATAGAAAAAGACGGTATGGTCAGCGGCGACTGGAAATATTCCAATGGCAAAAAATCTGCTAATATGGCAATCCCTATTTCTGGTCCAAAAGGAAAAGGCACCTTATTCGTGGAGGCCACAGGGGAAGGTGATGATTGGATCTATCACGTTATTCGGGTCGAAATCGAAGACAGTGAGACCTTCGATATTATGGAAAATCCTGAACTAGAACAATTCTAAAGCCGCTTCTATCGAATCATAAATCTTTTGCAACTGCTCATTTGTAATCACATAGGGCGGTAATGTATAGATGGTATTACCTAAAGGGCGAAGGTTCACACCTTGTTCCATAAAATAACTGTAGAGTCTATCACGCTGTGAACCATATCTTTCGCTTTTTATCTTTAAATCGATAGCGAGAATCACGCCCATAGTGCGAGCTGTTTCAATCTTATGGTGACCTTCAATTTTAGAAACAAATTGCTGATGTGCCTTCTCAATATACCTACGTCTTTCAAGAATTTCGATGGAATTCAATAGTTCTATTCCAGCCAATGCTGCCGCGCAACCCAAAGGGTGCGCACTAAATGTATGTGCATGAAAAAAACCCTTTGAGACCTCATCACTTAAAAAGGCATTGTATACCTCGAGAGAACAACTAGTGATACTTAAAGGGAACATTCCGGCCGTTAGCGCTTTACTCAAACAAATGATATCGGGCTCGTGATTTAAATATTCAGAGGCGAAATTTTTACCTGTTTTACCAAAACCGGTCATGATTTCATCGGCGATAGTCAAAATACCTTTTTCCCTACATTTTTGTATGAGTGCGTCAAGACCCTTTCCAGAGTGGAATTTCATGCCCGCGGCACCTTGAACCAAGGGTTCAAAAATAAAAGCCGCACAGGAATTGTTTTTGATTATCGCTTCAAACTTTTCAAGCACAATATCAATTGTATCTTCTTGCGGAACGGGAATACGCTCTACCTTCAACAAAAAATCTTCAAAGGGACCGTTGTACGATGAAAGTCCCGAGGCACTCATGGCTCCGAAAGTATCCCCATGAAAACCATTTTCAAAGGCGATGAGCGTGTCCCTCTTATCATTTTTATTATGATAGTATTGCAGCGCCATTTTAATACTTGCCTCTATGGCCGTAGAGCCATTGTCATTAAAAAAAATCTTTTCTTGATTGTTAGGCAATATTTCGATGAGTCTTTCTGAGAGTTCCACTGCAGTTCGATGGGTGAATCCACTGAACATTACAAAATCCAGTGTTTCCATTTGTCTGGCCATGGCCTGTGTAATGAAAGGATTGCAATGCCCGTACATGACGGTGTACCAAGAAGCGATACCGTCAATATATTCATTACCTTCTTCATCATAAAGCAAAGCTCCTTTGGCCTTGGTAATGGCCAACATCTCAGGGTGTATCTTGTGCTGCGTTAAAGGGTGCCACAAGTGTTTTTTGTCGCGTTCCGAAAGTTTTTTCAAGGCCGTATCGCTCATGGAATTTTCGATTTCTCTATCTTGCAAAGATGGGAATTTCATGGTAAAACCACCTATGCTCGACACACTTATAAACAAACTCACTCCTCAGTATCAAAACCTAAAGTACAGAACTGTTTTTCTGATACTTTTTGCCGTTTCGCTGTTTGTTCGGCTTCCTTTTTTCTTCAGGGATTATATCGATCGTGATGAGAGCACCTTCATTCTAATGGGTCAATCGTGGGTTGACGGTCATTTACCGTATACCGAACTTTGGGATTTAAAGCCCCCCATCACTTATCTCTTCTTTGCGATTATTATTTACATCTTTGGGAAAAGCTTTTTAGCCATTCGCTTGGTCGGGGCTTTAATTGTCGCCATCACCGCTTTTTACACCTATAAAATTTCGCTTACAGCTACAACCAAGAAAGTAGGCTTTTGGGCCGCTATCGGTTGCGTGGCCCTTCAGAGTATGTTCGGAAGTCTGCAAGGTGTCATGTCAGAGCATATCTGCATGGTCTTTTTTATGCCCGCACTATATATTCTCATAAAGAAAAACAATGCGTTTTGGTATGCCGCAGCCGGCCTTCTCATGGGGCTTTCGCTTATGACCAAACTAAACCTCGGCTATATCGTTTTGCTGTTAGGATTCTACATCCTTTATATCCATTTTAAAGAAAGAGCGTATGGTAAAGGTGTATGGAGAAGTATGCTGTTCGGTCTCGGAATTCTCACTGTGATTTTTATGACGTTTCTGCCCTATTATGGCAATGCTTATCCTGAAGTTTGGTGGAAGTCCGTTGTTCTGGCTTCCTTGGAATATGCAGGTACACGCAGATACTCGCTTTTCGGCTTTTTACCCATCTCATTATTTATGGGGGCTTTCTTTTATTTTTCATGGAAACGAAACTACCTTGATTATAAAAACCCGACCATTCAATGGGTATCCTTGGCCGTAGTCGGCATCGTTTTTTCTTTTATCAAAGGAGGCCGTATCAATGGGCATTATTTGATTCAGTTGCACCCTATTTTTATGGTACCCTTTGCAATATTCGTAAGCCAAATATCCTTGCTAAAAAAATGGAACTATCGCCCCTTTATCTTCTTCATATTGCTCTTACTTCCTGTAGAAAGTTATTTGGAATATGGAAACATCATCAAAACCAAAATAACACGGGGTACCTTTTTTAATGGGGAAGGGATAACTGTGCCAAAGTATATCAAGGAGCATCGAATCGACACCGAGAACATTCTCTTTTTAGGATATCATGTTGGCTATTGGAGTCTCAATGCGAAACCGCCTGTAAAATCTGCCACACACCCGAGTAATATTTGTAGAAACGAGCTTTTTCCTTTTTATGGCAACCCACGGGAAACATCCGTAGAGGAATTAAGGTACATCATGGAAGAAGTACAACCGAAAACTGTGGTAATCCGAAAAAATCGTTCAATTTTTGACCCTCAGCTTATCGAAGAGAATACGTATATCAATACCCTTCTAAAAAATAAGTATAAGTCCCCGATAACTGTAGATATGGCGGAAATCTATCTGAAGAGACTGCCTTAAAATCAGAGTGAATCAAGAATGTTCTTGAATTTATTAGCGTACTCTTTAATAACTTTCTTGTCAAAAACTGGTTCCTCATCAATTCTACCAATCAAGGGAACGCCCGTCTTGTGCAATATAATGTTTTCCGTATGTGGGTTTGGATGACCACTGAATAGCAAGAAAACCTCGTATCCTCTTTGTTTCAGCCAAAAAATGGTCAAGAGCGAATGGTTAATACTACCCAAATAGTGTCTAGAAACCACAATGACCTTATAATTTGGCATAATGATATCCAAAATTGTATCATCCTCATTCAAGGGTACTAAAAGTCCCCCCGCACCCTCAATGACCAGATGATTTTCTGTTTCCGGTTCATGTATGTGATTCCTATCGATACGAACACCATCTATTTCGGCAGCTGCATGTGGACTCATTGCTGATGTCAACTTATAGGTACTTTCATGAATCTTAGTCTTCGAATTCGAAATCAGGCTCGCTACTTTATGGCTATCCGTATTTTCAAGTTCACCAGCTTGAACGGGTTTCCAATAATCCGCCTCCAAAGCTTCCGTAATGATTGACGATGCAATGGTCTTTCCTACTTCCGTTGATATTCCTGTTACAAAGATTCGCTGCATATTATTCCGGTTTTGTTATGATTCCACAATTTAAGCATTTGTACTTTCGTTTTTCAAAAAAGGGAAAAAGTTTGTAAAAAAGCCCTTTGCGCTCATAATACGTTTCCGATTTTTGGGCTTTACAATTAGGGCAAATTATGGGTGTACCAAAATCATCTATTGCATAGGACCTAATCTCATTATATATTTCCAATGCCTTTTCTTTGTCTTTGGTGTACACCTGTAATTTTACGCCACCAATGGCATCACTAATTATGGGATCCGAATTTAAAGTGTTCTCATCTTTCAAAAAAACAGGAATACCATCGGATTCTAATCTACCTTTGACAATTTGAACGTCAGCTGGGTATTCAAAAGCGGCAATTGTAAAAAACTTTTCTTCCATAGGTATTTTTAAAGGTGGTTCTTCAACAATTGCAGCACAAAACCAATTTCTTCCTTTGTATTAAAACTGTGTAAACAAAATCGAAGTCGTTCTTCCCCTTCGGCGACTGTAGGTGAGAGGATGGCCTTCACATTGAACCCATTGTCTAAGAGCTTTTTCGAAATCGATTTTACCTTGTCGTTTCCTGAAATTACACAACTTTGGATTGCTGATTCACTGGGGATGAAGTTTTTGCTTAAACCCAAAGTGTTCAACTTTCCTTTAAATACGGATATATTCTCTTTTAATGCTTCTTGTTCGGTTATCCCATTTGAAATTCCAAGAAAAGTATAAGCCGAAAAAATCGTCGCAAGTGTATGTGGAGGAAGTCCGGTTGTATACATAAAGCTTCGCGAAAAATTCAATAGGTAGCTTTTTAATGTTGTGCTCCCGAGAACAGCTGCTCCATGACACCCCATAGCTTTACCAAAAGTAATAATACGGGCAAAAATTTGTTCTTGGAGCTCTAATTCTTGCACCAAGCCCGTTCCTTTTCTTCCAAAAACACCAACGGCATGAGCCTCGTCAACAACGAAATAAAATCCATTTGACTTACAAAATTCAGAAAAAGCCCTCAGGTCGGGTGAATCACCATCCATGGAAAAAACAGATTCGGTGACGATATAAATATCGGTGTCCAGTTCTTTTGATTGCCCTTCAACTGCGAGTTCAATTTTAGATGATAAATCCTCTAAATCATTGTGTTTGAACTTATGACTTTTGGCATTGCCCATTTTGATTCCATCCCTTATGCTTGCATGAATCGATTCATCATAGAATACCAAATCATTGCGTTGTGGTACTGCACTAAAAAAGCCGATATTGGCATCGTAACCCGAATTAAAAACCAAAGCGCTTTCAACTTGGTGGAAATTGGTTAAATAATTTTCCAATTCGGTATACAGTTCATGATTACCGGAAATCAATCGAGAACCTGTTGCCCCGTTTTGAGAAATATTCTTACCTAAAAGATAGTGAAAGGTATTGGCGTAAATATCCTCATTCTGGCCAAACCCTAAATAATCATTGCTTGAAAAGTCAATATGATTTTCCGTTATTGGCAAACTTCTTAAAGAGTTATTCTTGGCTCTTTCCGATAGTTTTTGTTGTAGCTTATTAGGAAATATCTGCATGATATAAAGATAAGTTATCGCAAGAAAAAATAGCGTAGCATAATTCAATCAAATGATATTAATGATTTCTTGATTGGACAATAATAGGTAAGAAATTTGATAAAGTATTCTAAAACATAGTTCTATAAATATTTTCAGTAATTTAATAAGAAAAAATGATGTGCTTCATCGATGAAATAATTAGCGCATTATTTTGTTTGGTCGTCAAAAATTTTAAGAATGTCAATTGAACTTTAAACTCAAGTTACTTTCAAAACAGTAACAAACAAAAAAACCCGACAATAAAGGCCAGGTTTTTGCTAATATCATTGTGTTACCCTAGTTAATCCGCTAATACAATTACTTTATTATCCTTCATTTCAATAGTTCCGCTACTTATCGGTAAAATAGTTTTGCCATCTTCTTTGAAGAATCGACTTTCATTAGCCTCGTCTATTGAAACATCGCCATCTATTTTTACCTTGCCTTTTTGTAGTAATGAAACAGTCGGTGCGTGGTCTTGTAGCATTTGAAACTCCCCGTTGATACCTGGAACGGTAACCGAGGTTACTTCTCCTGCGAACAAAGTGGCTTCTGGTGATACGATTTCTAAGTACATAATATCTAGTTAGCAGTTAGCGGTGCAGTTGGCAGTTACTAAAAACTGTTTACAGCAACCACATACTTTTTAAGCCTCAGCAAGCATTTTCTCGCCAGCTTCGATTGCTTCTTCTATGGTTCCTTTCAGGTTGAAGGCAGATTCTGGAAGATGATCTAACTCCCCTTCCATGATCATATTAAAACCTTTGATCGTCTCTTTAATATCCACCAATACCCCTGGGATCCCTGTAAATTGCTCCGCCACATGGAATGGTTGTGATAAGAAACGCTGTACACGTCTAGCGCGACCTACTGCTAACTTATCTTCTTCGGACAATTCTTCCATGCCCAGAATCGCAATAATGTCTTGTAGCTCCTTATAGCGCTGTAACAACTCTTTTACACGTTGCGCACAATCGTAGTGTTCTTTTCCTAAAATATCAGCGGTCAAAATTCTTGAGGTAGAATCCAAAGGATCCACCGCTGGATAAATACCAAGTTCCGCAATTTTACGAGAAAGAACTGTTGTCGCATCAAGGTGGGCAAACGTAGTTGCCGGTGCAGGATCCGTTAAATCATCCGCTGGTACGTATACCGCTTGTACTGAAGTAATTGACCCTCTTTTGGTCGAGGTAATACGTTCTTGCATCGCACCCATTTCCGTTGCCAATGTTGGCTGGTATCCAACTGCTGAAGGCATACGACCTAGAAGTGCCGACACCTCTGAACCTGCTTGTGTGAAACGGAAAATATTGTCGACGAAGAAAAGTACATCTTTTCCTTGTCCCTCGCCTGCTCCATCACGGAAGTATTCGGCTATAGTCAAGCCTGAAAGTGCTACACGAGCACGTGCTCCGGGAGGTTCGTTCATTTGACCGAAAACAAAAGTTGCTTTTGAGTCTTTCATAGCTTTTTTATCCACTTTGGATAAATCCCATCCGCCATCTTCCATGGAGTGCAAGAAATCATCCCCGTATTTGATAATACCGGATTCCAACATCTCACGAAGCAAATCGTTTCCTTCCCTTGTTCGTTCACCAACACCGGCAAAAACTGAAAGTCCACCGTGGCCTTTTGCAATGTTGTTGATCAATTCCTGAATCAATACGGTCTTACCTACACCGGCACCACCGAATAGACCAATCTTTCCTCCTTTTGCATAAGGTTCGATCAAATCGATAACCTTGATACCTGTAAATAATACTTCTGTCGAAGTAGTAAGGTCTTCAAATCTAGGTGCATCCCTGTGAATTGGCAGTCCGTCTTTACCTGCTTTCGGCAAATCCCCCAATCCGTCAATGGCATCTCCAATTACATTGAATAAACGTCCGTAAACATCATCACCAATGGGCATTTGTATTGCTGCACCTGTGGCTACAACATCTGTTCCTCTGCTCAAACCATCCGTAGAATCCATAGAAATGGTTCTAACTGTATTTTCACCTACATGAGATTGTACTTCCAATACCAATATAGAACCATTGGCATTTATAATTTCCAATGAATCATAGATTTTTGGAAGCTCATCTCCCGATTGGAATGCAACATCGACTACTGGGCCAATGATTTGAGAAACTTTACCTGTAACTTTTGACATTAGGTACGTGTTTAT
The DNA here is from genome assembly GCA_029287355.1 of Maribacter sp. Lineage (GTDB taxonomy): Bacteria > Bacteroidota > Bacteroidia > Flavobacteriales > Flavobacteriaceae > Maribacter_C. The sequence goes on from JARFRH010000210.1 coordinate 10,250, forward strand.
GTATTAAGATTGCTTTTTAAAGGAAAATGGCCAAAATACGGCTGATTTTCAGGCTGCAAAGATATGGTATTACTCTTAAATTGAAAACTACTTTTTCGGTTTTTTACAAAACAAAAAAGGTGCTATTCTAGCACCCTTTTTGTTTTTAATTGTACACTATTTACTATTGAAGCGTAGGCGAGTAATTGGTTGGGTAATCACCAACATTTACAAAGTTCCCGGAAGCTTCAAAATTAGAACCATAAGTGGCATCGATCGCTTTCATAAATTCATTGGCTATTAAGGCATATCCTCTTGCCGTTGGGTGTACTCCATCAAGGGAAAAAGCACTGCCTGTTACTAAGTTAGCTGTTAAGGTAAATTCTCCACTGGTTATTCCTTCATTCGCCAATTGGTTGAGCAACGTATTGGCATCTACAAAGGCTAGACCTGCCTGACTTGCAGCAGCCGCAATGATTTGATTAAAAGCTTCGGTTGCAACCGTAATTTCCTCTTGTTCACTCGGCAAGAGCACCCATTTATCAGCTAAAGGCAAGGTTATACCCTCTACAGAAAATTGTCCTGCTAATGCCGGTGGTAATAGTAATGATAAACCCGCAAAGGTATCTGTATTAACCGTGCCAATTATCGAACTACTTGGTAAGACCAATAAATCATCTGCTGTTGCTTGTCTTGTTTGACCATAGGTGGCACCCAATAAATCTGCTACACCCGGAGCCGCTTCTGGAGGCAAACCAAAGGATTGCACAAATAGAGGAAATGAAGGACTTTGAAGTAAAACCCCAGTAATCTCAGCGGATAAATCGGGTAAGGTTTCATCTCTAATTACCACTTCACTTGCCGTCGTCGAAGAAAAGACAATAGAACGTTCCTCCGCTGAAATAGCAGGGTTTAAGCTTTCCAAAAAGTCATAAACCTGGTTCAATTGTCCAAAAATTCCATTCAATGTTGGGATTAATGGGCCAAAAGATTCATTTGTGGGATCTAAAGGATTGTGCGGAACAGTCGTAAAATGCGGGATATTAAGGACATTAGGAATGTTGGCAACCACTCCTTGGGCTCCTCCTGCAGTCAAAGTAGTAATCAATGCTCCATAACTACCATCAAAACCAACACCAGGTGCTCCTGTAACCGGAGTAATTGGATTCGTACCATCTCCACCGGTGGTGGCGTAACCAAGTACGTCATTTTCACCTCCCCAAATAGAGAAAAAACTAGGTGCTTGCGCTACCGCCAACTCTAAAACACTTGCATTTGGCGTTGCTCCAGTCATCCTCACAAAATATGGGTTTGCAAGTTTTAATGATACATTGTCCAAATTACCATAACCAGGCGCCAAAAAATGAAAGCTCTTGGCCCCTGGCACTCCTAGATTATTAAAGGGCCCTGCTGGGTTATTTAACGCAATATCCGTTGTTACGGTTACCGGACCGATTAAGGATTCAAGCCCTACAGGGCCAGCGCCATCAAAAACCAATCTTGGATCCGCTATTCTCTCGCCACCGGCCGCAAGACCTCCAAAATTATCGTTGGTCAGAGGCTGTGTGAATGTTCCGCCGCCTACCATGGCAAACTTTATTGACAAAATATTCGGCAAAGAATTTTCTTGACTAGCCCTAAATAATGCCCCATCGGTAAAACCAGCTGTCAATGAGTTTCCAATTGCAACATAATTAGAAAAATCCGCCGAACCTGAGGTTAGTTCAGGTTTTACTTCCTCTACTATATTCACGGCAGGATTCAAATCTACATCTTCGGGTTCGCTACAAGCGATGAACGTCATGAGTACGGTCACCAACCCTATATATTTAATTTTCATGATTTGCATGTTCAGTTTGTTATTAGTTATTGATTGTCCATGACGCGTAGTACATCGACCCTATAAAACCTGTTCCGACAGCTGTAAAGTACTCATCTCCTAAAATATTTGTACCCCCTACTTTAAATGTAGATTTTATACTTGGTACTGTATAATTTATTTGTGCATCAACATTATGGAACTCAGGCACCACACCTTGAGCAAATGTTGCTTCCCAAAAATAATCATCACTAAATCGGTAAGAAACATTAAAACCAAAATTCTTGAACAATTCTGCATTCCCGAAAGAAGCTTTGAATTTATGCTCCGGAGTATTGAAGTTCAGCATTAAATCAGGATTTGCCGCTCTATCAAAATCCAACTTTGTATAAGTATAGTTTCCGCTTAGATCAAAATTACCCAACACCTTCATGGTCAAACCTAAAGATGCACCGTAGGAATTCACATCTGCATCAGAATTAGTATAGCTGCTGTACGCTTGAAAATCACTGTTCGCTATGGCCGCTACGGAAAGTGCTCCATCGCCAACCACACCGTAATAAGGCGCAAGGACCACTTCTTGAGAAATAAAATCTTTATAGCTATTATAGTAGGTGCTAAAATCAACTACTAATTTATCTATCTTTCCTCTGTAACCTATTTCAAATGAGGCTACTTGTTCCGGTTTTATGATATCGGGGTTTGCTATTTCCAAATCTGCTGGGTTTCCTGTCTCACCAAGTCTATTTACAGAACTTAAAGAATACGAATTTTCGTAAGCTGCTCTCCCTGTTTGAGTAATGTTCGCTGGCTGCCCTAAAAGTTGGCCTGCACCACTTACTTCGAAATTTCTGCTATACCTATCCAAGTTATCCGGGGCAGAACCTACCAAAATAGCTCTTCCTGCATCTAAGCCAATAAAAAGGTCTTGCGTAGTCGGGTTTCTAAATCCTGTTTGCACCGAAGCTCTAATATTATGATTTCTGTTTAAGCTTAAACCAGCTGATATTCTCGGAGAAAAGAACCCATCAAAAAATTCAGATTTATCGTATCGGACTGAACCGGTTACTTTAACACTTTTCTCGCCGGCTAATTCAATTTTTTTCTGGATTTGTGTATAAATACCAAATTCAGTATAATTAATTGGCCCATCGCGATCGGTGTAAATGGTTCCTGAAGAGTTTAAACTATATTCTCTAAAGGAGCCTCCAACTTGGATATCCGCAAAATCAATCAAGTGGCTAAAATTATAATTAGCATCTGCGTGATAGTATTTTGATGCATCTTGAAATTTTGACCCTGTACTCAGATCCGGATCGTTTATACTTTTATTAAAAGCCGCTTGAAATTCAGGAGTTCCAGGGAGAAAACGACCTGTTTCCGCTGTTGCACGACCCGCTGCATGAGCGGCTTCATCAGTAGCTCCGGCAAGGGTCGCTTGAAGGTAAGCTCCTGTATATTCGCCAAACCAAGTAGAGTCGTCTTTCCATGCTCTATTGATATTAATTCCCGTAAAAACCATATCATAAGAATTACCCGATTTATCTCCAACCAAATAACCACGAACAAAGAAATTATCATTTCTTATCTCTAGTTTATGTTGTTCTTGAAAAAACCCTTTTATATTATATCTGTTGGTACCCTGATAAATGGTATTTCCTGTACCCACCTTACCTACATAAGAAAGTTCTAAACTATTGCCTTCTATAGGTCTATAATATAAACCCCAATCGGCTTTTATACTTTCAGCATTATAATTAGTAAGATCACTTTCATTATACCCTGTTCTACTAACCGCTACTGACGGAATTAATGCATTCGCCCCCGCAGGAATGAGACCTAGACCTTCTAGCGTAATTGCTACATCTTTAATATCGGCCGTATAATCATCTCCATAAACATTGACACCATCATAGTCTAAATCGCTAGCCCGAGTTCTACCAGTAGTGATAAAGTTATTTTGATCTTTTCCTTCTCTATTGTTCGCCGCCCAATCGGTACCTTTTAAATATCCAAAATTCACCTTGGCCGCAAACTTATCATTGAATTTATAAGCTGCTCGAATACCCACATCGGTATAGGCATTATCACCGGCCGCTTCTTGCGAAGTCATACCTCTTTTTATTGAAGCACTAATACCTTGATAATCGAAGGGGCTTTTACTACGCATAAATAAGATACCATTGAAGGCATTGGCGCCATATAGCGCGGAAGAAGCACCTGGCAATAATTCAACGCTTAACACATCAGTCTCGATCATACCAACCAAGTTACCGATGGGAAAGTTAAGTGCTGGGGTAGAGTTATCCATACCATCCACCAACTGCATAAAACGAGTATTGGCAAATGAGGCAAAACCCCTTGTATTGATAGACTTGAACGTTAAACTATTCGTGTTAACATCAACGCCTTTTAAATTTTCAAGACCATCATAAAAATCGGCCGAAGCAGTATTCTTCATTTGGTTCAAGCCAAATCTCTCAACCGTAACCGGTGATTCAAAAATACGCTCAGGTGTTCTTGAAGCCGATATGACCACTTCATCAAGGAAGGTTTCGGCCTCGGTAATCACAATCGTCACATTTTGATTGTTGGTAGTAATTTCTTCAGTGGCTTCCGAATATCCGATGCTCGTAATACGCAACTGAAAGGGGGGGGCTTCAGATGTTTCTAGATTGAATAAACCATCGAAATCGGTTGTTGTGCCGATTGCTTTTCCTGAAATGACCACATTGGCGCCAGGGATAGGTTCATTGTTCTGATCAACAACTTTCCCACTGACCGATGTTTGCGAAAAACCTACGAAAGCAAACAGCAGCAATGCTATAGAC
>JARFRH010000213.1 GCA_029287355.1 Maribacter sp.
ACACCACTAGAGTTGGATCGTCGGCAGCGTCAGATGTGTATAAGAGACAGAAGCATCCCAATCTAAATGTTCTGCATATTTGAATTTAATTTCAAAATCGGCAGAATTCTCAATAGTCGTTTTCAAATCTTCCAATGACAATATAAAGTTATGAATTTTTTGGTAGGCGGCATGGCTTAATTCATGAGAAATGGCCCGTACTTCTTCCTGCACGTCCTTCAGCATAATAATAGCCCGTGCTCTTTCTTCAACGGCTTTTTCATCTTCCCGTTTGTTAAGGCCAAGGAGCATCATGCGGGCGCCTTGCAACCTACCCTGCACACCATCGTGCAATTCTTCGGAGATTCGTTTTTGCTCTATCTGTTTGCCTTCTTCCAATTTTTCACCCTGAGCGAGCAAGAGATTGAAAATCTCTTGGTTGCTTGCCTGCTGTTCTTGTTGAAACCTTAGTTTTTGGTTTTTGATACGCTGGCTGATAATAACAAAGGCCGCAATACTTAGTAGAAATATGGCTAACGCAATACCAGTCCAAAGTTGCCTTTGACGTGCCAAAAGCTGATTCTCCGCGATAAATTCATCGGTTTCATAGCGTATACGGGCCAATTTGTTGCGCATTTGCCGTTCTTGATTCTGTAGGCTGTCATTCAGGGAGAGATAGGCTTGGGTATACTCGGTTGTGTTTTGGGGATCCACTCTGGGAAGCAATCTTAAAATTTCCAACATTTTTTTATTGCTCGAGGCCAGTCTCGCGTATTTTTGGGATGCTCTTAATTCGCCTAAGGCCTTTAAAGAGTCTTTTTGCAATAAGTGGTACTCGGCGATTCTGTAGGTGCTCGATGCCTTGCCTACAATATCTTCGATGCTATCCTGTATTTTGAAGGCCCGTTCAAAAAGACCGGGCAATTCTTCGAGCTTGCCTAGTTTCAGATAACTATAGCCTAGATTATTTAATGTTCGCGCATACAGTAACGGGTCTTTCTGAAGAAGGCTATCAAAATTTTTGACCTCTAAAAAAAATGACGCTGCTTTTTGGTGCTGTCCCATCTTTTGATACACCAAGCCTACATCGTTTTTATGGCTTAGTACTCTCAAAGTTCCGAGCTCAGCTTTTCCAATATATGTCAATGCTTCGTCATAATATGCTAAAGAGCGATCATACTCGCTTAATAGTTTTGCAACATCCCCTAAGTTATTATAACTAGTAACGAGTAATCTAAATTCTTGTCGTGGCTTTAACTTTTGTAATGCCATGGTAGAGGTATTTTCACTTCCGGTGTAATCACCAATTTCATTTTGCACTTTCGCCATATTGTTTAATACGCGACCTGATGAGGAATCATCTCCGCGTTTTGAGAATAGTTTTTCTGCTGCGGAAAAATGCAAGTAAGCACTATCTTGCACGGTTCGCTTCTTGAAAAAATCACCCAAATCCCAATGTAAATAGGCGAGACTAATGGAGTCTCTAAGCGTTTTGGATAATTGTAACGCCGCCGTGTTGACTTTTCGAAACAGCAGCGAATCGTCAGATCTCATTAATTGAAATGACAATTCAGTATAGTATTTACATTTGAGCGAATCATTCGCAATCAGACTGGCCTTTTGGTACGCTTTGCTTAGGAGCTGAGATTTACTGTTGACGTCGATTTCCCGTTGTTTGCTTTGGTCAATCCAAATGCGAATACTGTCTAGCTGTGTTGAAGAAGTTGTTGATGAAGTCCCGCCTTCTTTAGTACAGGCAAGAAAAAGGAACGGTATGAAAACGATGAGGATATCTCTTAATCCTCTTCGCACACTTGGGTCAGTCATGCAATGAATTTCCTACAAGATAAAAAAAAAGCCCCAAATGCAGAATTTTGGAGCCTTGTATGGTACAATTAAGACTTATGCGGTTCCACTTCCACCTCTTGGGTCATCACCACCACCACTACAATCACCACAGGCCAACATATTTTCTATATCAAAACCAAAATCGATGGTGTTGTCTATTTGAGTCGCGAAAAGACCAATCGCGAATACTACTACTGCTACAATACTTGCTACTTTTTTCATTTTCTAGTTTTTATGGGTTAAGGTATAGTTTTCTTATACTGTAAAGCTACTAGTACTAGGCAGGCATTTAGCCCTATTGAAAATTGTATGAGTATATGATGCTGATTTGCGAGTATCTAACCGTAGTCTGTTAGAATCGCATTAATTCAATGAAGAAATCGTGTTTTTTGTAAGCAATTTTTTAAGCTCATCTATATTATCGCGATATGATTTAGAGAAGGGTAACTGAAGTTTACGCAATTTTAGAGTGCATAGGCCCCGACCGTAGTTAATACCGGATATGTAATTGATGTTAACAATATAACTTTGATGAATACGAACGAAATTAGGGGGCATTTGTTGTTCAAAAGATTTTAAGGTCTTAAAGGCATTGTTGATCGTGCCATCTTTCATCACAAACTCCGTCGCATTATTATCCGCCTGTAGATATAGAATGTCATCTGTGTTGAGGTATTGAAAATCTCGGTATGATTTCAGGCAGAGGGTATGAGGGGCCTCTTCTTTAGGCATTATTTTTTTGAGTCGTAATAATGACTTGCGAATGTCAAACTCATTATAAGGTAAAAGCCAATAGTCGAAAAAATTATTTTTGATGGCCTCGTAAGCGTAGTCCTTACCTTTTGAGATACCGATTATGAGCGGGATCTTGTTTTCATACTGATGCAGTTCACTGGTCAATCTAAAGGACGACTCCGCACTGTCATTCAAATTTATAAAAACAATATCGGGTGAAAATTTCAAAATAGCATTCAAACCTTCATTGGGGTTTCTTGAAATTGAAGCGCATATGAAATCACCATACTCTTCCAAATAATGCTGCAACTGCAAGTTGGAGGAGGCATCAGAATTGATGATAGTATAGGTAAACTGCATATCCCCAAGAAGTTTCATATCAAAATTAGTATTAGTATAACAAAAAAACCCCTATAAAAACCGCATAATAATGGAGGTTTAGGACTTACAGGCAAATAATATATACAAAAAGAAAGATAAATCCTACAATATATATAATATATGTACTATTTCTCCGTTCTGTAGTATTTTTTTATTTTAAGATTGAACAGAAACTAGGTGTATTTAGAATTAGAAGCGCAATTCCCTATTAAAGTTCTTTTTATCCAATTGGGAAAAATAGTAAGGAATCTTAGTTCTGAACTTCAACTTCATATGCACCTATATCGGGCGAGCCGGTGCGATTCCGTCCGAGAAGATCTATCGGAACTAAATTCGCGCCTTCAAAATTTGCTTTGTCTCGAGCAGGGGAGGGGTCTGCGAGTCTAAAATCATTGACGGAAGTATCGAAGAAGTTTGGGTTTTCATTTAAGAGTACTTCGCTATAAAGCATGCTATTTTTGAAGTCGTATCGTGGGTCTTCTTCAAATTGGCTTCCGCTATCATTGAATTTGATCATACAGTTGGTGAAAGAATAATTGAAGGCATTGCTTTGATTCGTATTTAGATTCAATTCCAAGAAGGTATTACCATCAATGATGCAGTTGATAAAGCTCGCCGACAGGAGGTCGGCTGATTCATCAGCTTGAAAGTTATCAATTTCCAGGGCCGCTCCTGTTCGAAAACCATTTTGCCAAAAATTAGCTATGGTAGCGTGCACAAAGGAATATGAACCTCCCAAGTTGCAGTACAAAGAAATGTCTCCTGCGCCCCCCAAGACGAGATTTTCACCGGTTATAGAGGTCGATTTCCCCCATAGATTGATGCTGGCACTATTTAGAATCTGGGTGTTCTTCAAATTTAGGGTAGGTGTTTGCGACTGTACATTGCCTTCAACCAAAAGACCAACAGTAGCATTACGGATTGTCAGGTAGTTGATATTGTTGTTGACGCTTCCAGGTGAAATCCAAATGGTGCCCCATTGTCCGGGCACTTCTGCCAGCACCGATTCTAAACGGTCACCTTCAAAAATCACTTCTCTTTCTAAGAGTTCTTGATCTTGACTTAGTTCTCCGTTTACCTGAATGGAACCTCCCGATGCTACAAAAATACCCGAGTCTTTGTGAAAATGAACTCGGGTTCCCGCAGAAATGCTCAATTGCTTTCCTTCTTGTACAGCTGCATAACCATAAATGAC
>JARFRH010000218.1 GCA_029287355.1 Maribacter sp.
CCCACCACCCCCCCCACCCCCGCAATGTTCCCACATCGACAGAAGCGCGCCCTAGCCCCCTACCCCACCCTAGGACCGGCGCCCGCTGACCCCCACACACCATCCCAAATTCCGCGAGACCCCGACCTAAACTGTGCTTGGTTGTCTTTTCGCTCAAAATACCACCCCGCCATGCCGAACAAAAAGATGATCAGTAGTAAAACCAGTAGTCCCTTTAAAAAATTCTGATTAAAAAAACCTTTGATGAATTGCGCTAATTTTTGAAATGACGAGACATCAGCGACGGCAATCGTAGAATTTGAAGCATAAAATGAATCCGTAAATAGCATATTACGGTTGCGTTCGCTGGTAATGGTCAATGGATTGATACTGACATCTATACCGCCAGAACTTAGGGAATCCAACATTTCAGAAAAACCCATCTGAATCATCTTGTATTCCAAATTCAAGTCCTTTGCCACGCCTTTCCAGAGCCAAATATTTATGCCCTCCAGTCCTCCATTCGATTGAATAATAAATGGAGGTGCAGTAGTGTAACCAACTAACAATGTGTCTTTAATCTCTTGGGTTTCTTGCGCGGAAATGGCAGAGGCTAACATACCAAAAAACCAAAGGAATACGCTCTTTCTCATACTGAAGGGTGGTTCAATGTTCTAAATATACAATAAAACAAGCACCCTCAAATCAAACGAAGTTTCCTAACTTTATAAGACCTCTAAAAGTCAATTATGACCCTAGAAATATTAACAGCGGAAACACTCACCGATAACATTCAGAAGCAAGTAAGCGAATTGTACCGACAATTAAATGCAGACAACAAGCAACGACCATTACGTGAAATTCTTCAGCCAGATAACAATGTACAGGTCCTTGTCTGCTTCATAGATAACGAGGTCGTAGCAACGGCCCTTTTATCGACCTACAAGGTGATTTCAGGTTATCGTGGTATGGTAGACGATGTAGTTGTCGATACGGCGCAACGAGGAAAAGGCATCGGTAGAAAACTAATGGAACGGCTTTTGGAAGAGGGGAAAATTCTTGGTTTAGATGAAATCTTTCTTTTTACTGGGCATCATCGGTCACCAGCCATCGCACTTTATAAGAGCTTAGGATTTAATTTGCGGCAAAGCGGTCTTTATCATCTTCGCTTAGACTAACTCGCCTGCTGTTTGTTGAACTGCCGTTTTAAATCCTCCATAGATTCTTGTAGTTGTTTGAGGAGTCCCGTTTCGGTGGTGGCATCTACGCTAAAGGTAATTTTACTGCTTACTTCCCAAATTTCTTGAATCTGAAAAGGCTTGATTTCATAGGGCGGATAGGCTTCATTCAGCGAAACCAAAGTGACATTATTGGAATTGGGCTTGCGTATCACTTTTTTGACCAATACGGCATCTTCCAAAACCACGACATACATTTTATTAGGACTTACCTGGTCAATATGCTCGGTCGCTCTTGCCAAAACCCATTCCCCCGGTTTCAAATTGGGTAACATACTATCCCCTTCTACTTGAAAACCTCGATAAGTGGCATTTCTGAATTCCGGTAAAGGCAAATCGAAGGCGGGCAATTCTTTATACCATGATGTATCTTGAATATTTTGAGGATAGCCCGCTGCCGCTTTCGCATTGACCAAAACCATATTCTCTTGATCTGCGGAATCAACGGTGACCACTTTCGGAATTACACTTGTATTCGATGTTGCTAAGTTCTTACTATCGCTTTCGCCGAACAACCATAATGGATTGATCTTAAATTGCTTGAACAACTCCACCACAACCTTACCGGAGAGTTTAGTACGCCCTCGTTCGATGTCGGCAGTGGTATTTGAAATACCCAATAATTTGGCGAATTCCGCTTGAGTATAGCCTAATTCCCGTCTGATTTCGATAAATCGTTTTAATGTGAGTTCATTTTCCATAAGTACAACATTTAGTGTCATTCGCTCCAACCTTTCTGCCGGCATGCAGGGGCTGGAATCTTTTCATTCCGATGCCAAATTCCAAAGAAGTCCGGCATCCTGTTCTTCCTTCTGCCGAATCGGCCATACTAGTTTAAGAGCCTTCTTTAAATCAATTCAAAATCAGCAACTTGCCCTATTATATTCCTTGAAATTTAATTATTCAACACATTCAAATATACGTAATTTGGATTATATCCAAAATATTAATTGGAATATTTCCATATTTAGGAATTATTCCATATTTTTGGAATGATTACAAATTCAGTATTCGTTTCATTTAAAAAAAACACCATGAGCAATGCAAAAACCTTAATTTACGATGGAAGTTTCAATGGATTCTTAACTGCGGTTTATAGAGCCTTTGATGAAGCTATTGAAGTAGCGGATATTCAAAAGAATACGATTTCTCAAAATGGTTTGTTCTCTGATACGGAAACCGTCTTTACTCAAATGGAAAATGCAAAATCCGTCTGGAACGGTATTCAAACGAAGAGTCATATTGCCATTCGGAATATTTACTTTGCCTTTTTAAGTGAGAAAAAAGGTATTGAGATAGTGCTCTATGGTTATATAAAGAAGCTATTTTCCCCTGCGGACATGCTGTCATTGAACTTTACAAATGAATTGGAGTCCGGAATAGGCCAATTGGCCAAAACCGTAGGGAAAGAAAAGCAATTCATTGAAGCTTCGGTAAAATTTACCAGTACAGCTGATGCTGTTCATTTTGCCTTCATAAGGCCTGATAACGACGTGTTACCATTAATTTCAAGGCATTATCGCTTTCAATTTCCCAATAGGCCATGGATCATATATGATAGCAAGCGAAATTATGGTTTGTACTATGATTTAAAGTCAGTTGAACTTATTTCATTGGATGCCGATGCAATACATGCTAATATGAACTTAAGTGAATTGAATGTAAAATCACTTCTCGTTAGAAAACTACACAGACAACCTATGCAGAAACCAAGAACCGGCTACTATCAAGAGCGTGCTGCGGTGTAGTTCCTTTGAAGGCTCACCCACAAATTTGTCGTCCTGGCTTTTCAAAGGCGGATTGAAGTTGGTCAACTTCCATAAATGCGAGTGATGCACTGCTGCAAATCCACTTTTTCTTGATTATCCAAATTATGGCTGGAGTTCGTTTTCTGCACTATCAAACGAATTCGGTCGCGCATCATTACTCTTATAATAAAGAAAGTCTCCGTCGAAATTTCCTTGTTCGAAAGATTACTGTCATTCGGTTCTAAAACCAAGGTACCACCTTTCCATTTTTGGCTCTCAAAATCGTACTTTTGCAATCTTGTCTTAACGAATGATAAAATACGAGGAAAATATAGAAGTCAAAGGCGCACGAGTTCACAATTTAAAGAACATCGATGTAACCATTCCCAGGGAAAAATTGGTGGTTATTACCGGTCTTTCAGGTAGTGGCAAATCTTCTTTGGCTTTCGATACCATTTATGCAGAAGGCCAACGCAGATACATCGAAACTTTTTCCGCGTATGCGAGGCAGTTCTTAGGCGGCTTGGAACGACCTGACGTCGATAAAATAGACGGACTCTCTCCGGTTATTGCCATTGAACAAAAGACGACTTCAAAATCCCCTCGTTCAACAGTCGGCACCATTACAGAAATCTATGATTTTTTAAGATTATTATTTGCCAGGGCTGGTGATGCTTATAGTTTTAATACCGGTGAAAAAATGGTAAGCTATAGCGATGAGCAAATCAAGGGCTTGATTAAAACGGATTATGAAGGGAAAAAGATACATGTACTCGCCCCTATTATCAGATCTAGAAAAGGACATTATCGGGAACTTTTCGAACAAATTGCGAAGCAGGGTTTTGTTAAGGTGCGCGTAGACGGGGAAGTTGCCGATATTGTCAAGGGCATGAAAGTGGACCGCTACAAGACCCATGATATCGAAATAGTTATCGATCGATTGAAAGTAACCGATTCCGAAGATATGGATAAGCGATTGTCGGAATCTATAAATACCGCAATGTATAGTGGTGATAATGTTCTCATGATTTTGGAGGAAGGCTCAACAGTAGCCCGATACTTTAGCCGAGACTTAATGTGCCCGAGCACGGGTATCTCCTATCCTACTCCTGAGCCCAATACATTTTCATTTAATTCCCCTAAAGGCATGTGTCCCAACTGTAAAGGTCTTGGACATGTATATGAAGTGAACGAGCAAAAAATATTTCCCGACAAAAAGAAGTCCATTACCGCAGGCGGAATTGCACCGCTAGGAGAATATAAAAAATCTTGGGCCTTCAAGCAGATCGAAACCATCGCACAACGATACCAATTCGAGTTGACGGATCCCATTTCAAAAATACCGGAAGAAGCATTGGATGTACTTTTGAACGGCGGGGTGGAAAACTTTGTGGTGGACTCAAAAACCTTGGGGGTAAAACGCACCTATAAAATCGATTATGAGGGAATTTCCAATTTCATCAAGAGTCAATTTGATGAAGCAGCCTCGACATCGATAAAAAGATGGGCCAAAGAATATATGGACAAAGTATCCTGTCCCACATGTGGCGGTTCAAGACTACGTAAAGAATCGCTGAATTTTAAAATCAACGAAAAGAATATTGCGGAACTGGCACAGTTCGATATTGCGGAACTGGCGGACTTTTTTGCCGATTTGCAGAACACATTGGTTGGTAATCAGCTAAAAATCGCAGAAGAAATCATAAAAGAAATCAAAACGCGAATCCAATTTCTGTTGGATGTCGGTCTGGATTACCTCTCCCTGAATCGAAGTTCGAAGTCACTTTCAGGTGGAGAAGCTCAGCGCATTCGCTTGGCAACGCAAATTGGTTCGCAATTGGTCGGCGTATTGTATATTTTGGATGAACCAAGTATTGGGCTACATCAACGTGACAATGGCCGTTTAATACGATCACTTGAATCGCTACGCGATCTTGGCAACTCGGTTATCGTAGTCGAACATGACCGGGATATGATCGAGAGCGCAGACCATGTTATTGATATTGGCCCGGAAGCAGGTCGTCATGGCGGTGAAATCATTTCTCAAGGGCTTCCATCTGCCTTGATAAAAGAAAGTACACTTACAGCGGAGTATATTACAGGTAGAAATCAAATCGCCGTACCTAAAACACGGAGAAAAGGAAATGGCAATAAAATCATACTTTCCGGTTGTACTGGCCATAGTCTAAAAGACGTGACTCTAGAGCTACCACTGGCTAAGATGATAGGCGTCACCGGGGTTTCAGGAAGTGGTAAATCTACCTTGATCAATGAGACCCTATACCCTATCATGACTGCCCATTATTTTAATGGCGTCAAAAAACCCATGCCCTAAAGAAAGATAAAGGGCCTTGAACATATCGATAAGGTCATCGAAATCAATCAAAGCCCTATTGGTCGGATACCACGCTCTATTCCGGCCACCGATACGGGT
>JARFRH010000229.1 GCA_029287355.1 Maribacter sp.
GTTTCGTCAGTGCCTCGCATATCATTCATATACCCCCGCATTTCAGCTACCCAGATTCTTCCCCTATCATCGAAATCAATCGCGACAGGAGCAATTAAATGGGGTTCTGAGGCAACAACTTCCAAAGAAAAACCATCTTCCAATACATAATCGTCTAAAGAAATAATCGGTTCTTCAAAAGATTTCTTACACCCCATAAAAACAAGGAAAGAGAACAATAGTACAACACTATCCGACTTTTTCATAAATCTTCTTTTCGCAGCAATTTTACCCTTTACCGCCTTAAATTAAGTTCAAACTACATCAAGGTAAATCATCAACCAGTGACTAAACGCTCCGCCAAGAACAAAAACATGCCAGATAAAATGGTTATGAGGAATACGTTCTAAGGCATAAAAGAGAATTCCAAAGGTATAAAAGGCACCACCCAGAAACAACAATCGAAGCCCCAAAATAGAAGTATAATCAACGAGGTTTGCGAAATCGAGTACAATTAACCACCCCATGGCCACATATAAAAACAGGGATAGAAACTCCAGTTTGCCGGTATAAAAAATTTTGAATAATGTTCCCAGACCAGCTATGATCCAAACGGCATAAAAAATCATCCACCCATTAGCATTGATCAGTGTAATGAGCGCTACGGGAGTATAGGTGCCAGCAATCAAAAAATAGATATTGATATGGTCTAAAATCCTGAGCTTCTTCTTTAATTTATTATTGGATGTTACATGATATGCCGTCGAAACCAAGAACATTGAAATCAGGGTTACACTGTAAACAAGAATACTGAACGCAGCATAATCTGATTTATCCGTATTACGATCTAGCAATAAAAACAAACCGATAATGGAGAGGACGGCACCAATTCCATGGGAAACCGTATTGAGTTTTTCTTCTTTGCGAAAAAGGTACTTCATTTCTACTTGGGCAACTTAGCGTATCGACTCAAACGCTTTCTTTCACGATTAATTTAATGCGCATTGTAGCCGCGTGCCCAGGAAAAGTGCATACAATCCAGTATTCGCCTGGTTGCCCTGGTGCTTGAAAATAGATTTTCTCCGAAGTTCCAGGCTCCACGATACCGGTATGTACAATCACCAAATCGGAATCGGGCACATAGTTCATGTCCGCTCCGTCCAACCCAAGTTTCAGTGCTTCGTTGCCAACCTTGTCAACCGAAGCAGTGCCCTTTTGGGTGACCACGAGGTTATGTAACATATCATCATTGTTATTGAACGTCAACTCTATTTTCGTACCCCGTTGGAGAACCAACTCGTTTATATCATATTTCAAGCCGGGTTTTGTGCCAATTATTATTTGTTGGTCCGCTCCGTTCATCCAATTCAAGGGCATTTCGTTGACCCTCTTTTCTTGAACAATTCCTTTGGCCAACATGTTTTCAGTTGGTGCAGATTTCAAAATACCCCCCGGAACTTCGTTTAAGGTATAATATCCCGTATGGTGCAACAATTCCTCACCACCCTTTGATTTTAATTTCATTGCCTGTACTTGATGGATAAAGCCTAAGCGCATACCATCAACAACCAATCGAGCTGTTAAGCCATCTTCGGATACCGATATTTTTTTCACCACGCCCTTTTGTTGATCAACGATAGGGCTGCCATAATTGAAATGGTATTTATAATTGAAGCTCGTAATTTGGTACGTTTCGGGTCTTGCGGCTATTGTCTTATCAACCGGTTTCGTGAATTCCAATTCAAACCCGTCTTCCTTTGCTTTCATTGTCTTGATTTCAAAGGGTACCTTTCCGTTCCAAATCAATCTTTGTAATCCAAATTCTTTCTTACCGGTAGACGACCATCCCCTACTGGTCATCCCCACGAACATGCTATTGTCACTACCCCATATCATTCTTAGAATACCAGAGGAAAAACCTTCTACGAAATTGAAACTAGCGCCTTGATATACCCCGTTTACTTTTTCCATAAAAACGCGCATGACTTTACTATGTCCTTGATCCCCCACAAATAGTTGTCCCTCAAAAGGACCGAACTTTCCAGCTGTAGTATCATACAAAATATCGGAAGTTGAAATGCCAAGAATGGTATGCGGAAACCATATTGCAGGAGCTTTCATTTCGGGGATTTTTTTTGAATACTCATAAAGGCTAAGTCCAGATTCCCGTTCAATATCTTCCATTTTGAGTTTCAATGGGGAATTGGGTTCTCCCGTCCAAACAAGGCCTTCCGGGTTTCCGGCGAAATCACCTTTTTCTAAGTGGGTCATTCTTCCCGAACCTACCCAATCACCTTGATTTTCGGTATAGAACACATCTCCTTCCGCATTGATTTCAAAGCCCGAGGGTGATCGCAAACCCGTTGCTATTGGGGTCATCGCACCCTCTGGGGTAATTTGTAGCAACCACCCACGCCATTTAGATAAGCTGGCTCCATGGCCAATCCAAGAGAGGTTTAGGGTAACCAGCATATCACCATTATCCATAAACTTTGGTCCATATGAATAATCATGATAGTTACCCGACAAGGGCCAAGAATAGATGGTCTTGTAAACATCTGCTTTACCATCTCCGTTTTTGTCCTCCAACCGTGTAAGTTCTCCTCTTTGTGAAAGGTAAAATCCCTTATCTCGAAAATTCAACCCCAAAGGCTCATGAAGTCCACTAGCATATCTGCTATACACCGGATTCTTACCATAAGGCTTATCAATCAGCCATATTTCGCCCCTTCTTGTGGAGACTCCTAATTTATCTTCATCGGTCAATGCAAGACCCCCGACTTCCAACTTTATATCTTCTGGTATTGGAACATCAATTATTTTGTAAAATGCGGCTTCCTTGATTGCCATTTTTGATGGAGACTGACCAAACATGGGTTGGCCGATTCCTAAAACAAATACTACTATTATGATTTTATTAAAGTGCTGCATCGATTAAAGAATTTACCAGATAATATTATAGTTGAATTTTTGTTTCCCCGTTTTTATTTTTACCAGCAACTCGTCCTTGCCACTACTATTTCTAACAATTGGTTTTAAATTCGAGTTTCCATCAAAATCAATATAATAGCTTTCGTTATTAACGATGAAAGTACCATCGGGCAGCTCCTCAATGCGCTCTCCGTCGGCAATCTTATACCAAAGATCCGTAGTCGCATCAACAGTAATAATACGCTTTAAAGCACGTTCGTCATCGGATGGAATCAGCGTATTCGTTACATTACTTCCATTAATCTGAGCTAAAAATGTAGGGATGCCATTAGAGTCAAATTCATAGCCTTTCTGCCTAAATTGTGGGTTTTCAATAGAATTGTGTGGCCAATCGGCATCCTCATTTTCCAAAAAAGCAAATTCTGGGTCGCCATGTAACGAAACAATAAAGCCCATAGGCTCTCCTAGTTGTTTTTCTCCTCTAGAAAGCCACATTTTTGTCGCATCCATAAAATCACCACCCCATACTTGCAATAGAGACCCCGTCTCTAAATCATAAGTATAATGAGTGCCCTGAGGCATTCCGACCGATATACAATGGGTTCTTTTCTCCCCTTCGTGCATCCAAAAACTTCTTTGGACAACTGGTTCATTCTCCACTTTTATGGAAAAATCTTGCTTTGTTTCTTGAATACGTTCTGGTTGAACTACTTTTTGAAGGGAATATTTTTGGATTTTCGGACCTTCGACATAGACATTGAAGTATCTGCGCCATGGGGTATGTTTATTGTAAATCAATGTAAAGGGCACATCACCTTTTTCCAAGGATATCTTCCCAAGTCCAAGAGAATCCTTGTTGTAATTACCATTCATACTGACAAGGGTGTCCTTATTTATCAACAAAGCCGCTCCCCCGTCCACTTTGAGATCAAAAAGGTAATTCCCTGAATCAGGAATAGCCATTTCCCCGGTGTACTTAAAGATTTTTTGTGAATTATTATTAGCGATCGTCGTTAGTTCAAGTGCCTTAACTTCTGTTTCATTTAGCACATTCAGACTATCCAAATTAGGAAATTGTTTTGCAGCATTTTCATATGTTGTCAGTTTTAGATTTTTGAACCCTATAGCCTGATCGGTGTACAGTTTATATTGAAAGTTTTTCAATGCTACTGGGCCATGATCACCTTGAATCATAAGTGGGGCCTTTGGTATTTCATCGGATCCAGCGCCACTCCTGGTTGGGCCCGAAAGATCTATGTCTTGATGAATTAAAGCACCATTTAACCATACTTCCTCAAACCACGCATTCTTAACTTTGTTTCCGGATGCATCGAACTTTGGAGCATGAAAAATTACTTTCAAATGTTGCCATAAGCCGGGTGATTTGGCAGCGTTAGTTCTTGGCGCAAAGCCCTCAAAGCCTTCTTCTCCTTCTGCTTTTGCCTCGTTCCATCTCTGATAAATCCCTCCCATATCAGCATGCTGCGGTTCTTTGACCCCCCAACTATCGAATAATTGTACTTCATAACGACTTTGGAAATAAAGACCTGAATTTGAGCCTTTTGGCATCATGACATCAAGTTCGAGCTCCATATCGCCGTGTTCAAATAGGGTGTATAGATTCTCTTTTTTACCTTCTTCAGGAATGTTGACCAAAACCCCTGTTCCTTCTTCGATATGAAGGACTTTATCTTGATTTCTATCGGCGTATACTCCACCAACAATGTTCCAATTGTCAGCACCGGTTTTAAAAGCTTTCATCTCTTTCAAATCAATGTCCATGAAAGGCAAGCTCGTGATGACTTCTACATTGGCCTTAATTGGGCTTTCCGCATTTCTTTCCGAACAGGAAACTAAGAAAATTATGGATAATAAGGTGAGGTAAAATAGGCTGTCTTTCATTGTTTGTTTTTAAATCTTGACTTAAAGATATGGTATAACTATTCATATGGTAGAACAATTAACAAGTCTATACCACAAATCGTTAAGCAGTACAATTATTGGTAACGCATACCCTGCGTAATGACGATATCAACATTATATTGGTTTTGCCCTAAATATACTAAAAAGGGTGTGTGTTTCGACCTGGGGTCAAGGACAGGGTGTGATCTTTGGTTCTTGGGCATAAAAAAACCCCTTCACGTTATGTGAAGGGGTTTCGAGCAAGGCGGCGACCTACTCTCCCACTTGGTATAGCAGTACCATCGGCGCTGACGGGCTTAACTTCCCTGTTCGGAATGGTAAGGGGTGTGCCCCGTCGCCATGGCCACCTAAATCTTGGATATCTTAATGACATAATAAAGGGACAGTTTCGAATAGTGTTTCATTAGCTTGCTAGAGCAAGGATTTTTCAAGCATAAAGTATAGAA
>JARFRH010000308.1 GCA_029287355.1 Maribacter sp.
GGAATGGCTAGATACTATTGCCTATTTGAAACATGAAACTAGATTCTTTAACGATTTGCAGACCAAAAAGGAGACCAAGGTATCGGAATTTGGAAAAATGCTCCAAAATTTGGACAAGATCCATGAAAATCTATATGATTATTTGGCAGATGATATTATGGCTCACGAACGGTTATTGTCTCGTTTAGAAAAAGGGGAAAAAGGAATAGCAGATGGAGATTACCGTGAAAAGCACCGTGGACTCCAAGAGCGAATGAAACTTTTCACGAATGATTTCAGGGAATTTAAAAAAATGGTCTTTGGTTATGCCAAAAAACTTTGAGGACCAAAGTGTTGAACTGTAGTACAAACTACTGATCTAAAAGATAGGGCAATGGAAATCGTAATTTTCAGCAATGAAAACCGGCTTGCGGATAGTATCTCCCATTTTATGGATTTCTACTATAGTTTGCGCTTAAAGTATTTGGCCAGTGATTTATTGGAACAGGGCTTATCTCCCAAACAGATTTCGGAGGCTGTTGTTAGGGCGATCAACGTTGGTAAAGCCTCAAGACTGGACTTGCAACAACATTTTAAACCTGTTTTCAGCGGTATCGATAAGCAAATCATTAAGGATTGCAAACTCTCCCATCTGGCCTACTGCCTAGTATTGATGAATGCCGACGTCGATTTGCAAGTGGTCGGGGATTTTCAGGTTAGCGTATTGCAACAATTTCTAAGACGTTAGTTAGCCTCCCATTCAAATAGTGATTTCCAGGCCTATAGGACAATGGTCGGAACCCAATATATCCGAATAAATAGTGACCGTTTTGATTTTATCGACTAGGGCAGCGCTTACCAAAAAATAATCGATACGCCAGCCTGTATTTCGTTCTCGCGCTTTAAAGCGATAACTCCAATAGGTGTAAGCCACTTTATTGGGGTGTAAAAACCGAAAGGAGTCCACAAAACCGGCAGCGATAAAATTGTCCATTCCATCTATTTCAATTTGGGTATAGCCTGCCGTTTTATTGTAATTGGCCTTATTGTTCTTCAGGTCTATGGGTTGGTGCGCGACATTAAAATCACCACAGACAATGACCGGTTTGTTTTTCTCCAGATGTTTAAGATATTCTAAAAAATCAGCATCCCATTGTTTGCGGTAATCCAGGCGATCTAGTTTTTGCCCGGAGTTGGGTACGTAGACATTTACTAAATAGAAATTTTCATAATCGGCACATTGTATCCTGCCTTCCATATCATGTTCGGCAATACTCATGTCATTTTTAAGGTTCAAAGGATTGCCTCTACTCAATAATGCCGTTCCAGAATAGCCTTTTTTTTCAGCTGAATTGGAATAGATTCGGTAACCGTTCAAAGGAGACAGGGCGCCCGATACTTCATCTTCTTGGGCCTTGGTTTCCTGTAAACAAACCACATCGGGATTAAGGTCGTTTATCGATTCAAAAAAGTTCTTTTTAACAACTGCCCGAATACCATTAACGTTCCAAGAAATAATCTTCATCTTTTTTGTTTTTTTATGATCAAAAGGCTTAAAAATGTCATGATGAATTTAGGCAAATCAGGCCATTTTTAAGTTATAAAGAATTAAAATCCTATCATTTTTTAGTCATCTTGACTTAATTCATTTCAAGACACTTAGGTATCGGATACTTTTAATGTGCTAAAATAAAATAGCATAAAAAAGGGGGTCTTTTATTCGATTTACTTTGGGTTTAATTGCAATCTCTCTTTTGACAAGTTGCAGGCCAGTGTGCTAATGACTAGGTCGGAAAATACCCTGCCACCTTGGTTTTCTCCCAATCGACTTGAGTGGTCAGGTATGCATATTTTCTCGAAATCAGCATATGGGATGATCTATCGGCCCGTACCTCTGTGTACTTTGCTACAGGCGTTTGGGTACGCCGAAATGTCTTGCCCCAGCACTATCGGAGTATCGATCAAAACCGGTATGAACGGATATGGTATTAAAGGGATGCCAATATTCGCCGATACTAAAACGAATGGCGCAATAAGAAATATGGTTTAAAAAAACAATCCGGGAATGCTGGAATCTTCAAAGAACTAGGACCCGAACAGATGGTACTAGTTTTGTTTATCGGCTAGCAGGCTAAACACTTGTCTCGCAATTTCCAATTCCTCGTTCGTGGGTATGACCAAAATCTTAACACGTGAAACGTCGGTATTGATTTCCCGAAGCACATCGGTCTTGATATTATTTTTAGAATCGTCCAAATGGATCCCTAGATAATCCATATCGTTACAAACAAGTTCTCTCAGTATACTCGAATTCTCCCCAATACCCGCGGTAAAAATAAGGGCATCCAATCCGTTCATGACAGCGGTATATGAGCCAATATACTTCTTGAGACGATAGGCATTCATTTCCAAAGCCAATTGACAATCCCTATTGCCATCCTTGGCTGCGGTTTGGATATCGCGTAAATCGCTAAAACCCGTTAGACCGAACATCCCGCTTTTTTTGATAAGCAATTGATTTACTTCATCCAACGAATAACCTAAAGAATTCACTAAATGGAAGATAATAGAATGATCGATATCGCCACTTCGAGTGCCCATAATAAGGCCGTTGGAAGGTGCAAATCCCATACTATGATCCACGCTTTTACCATTTTGAACAGCGGTCATACTGCAGCCATTGCCCAAGTGAACTGAAATGAGTTTCGAGTTTTTCTTACCTAAATATGCGATTGCTTTTTCAGAGACGTATTTGTGACTTGTACCATGAAAGCCGTAGGCTTGAATATCATTTTCTGTTAAAAGTGCATTGGGAATGGCATATTTTTTCGCCTTTACGGGTATGGTCTGATGAAATGCGGTGTCGAAAACGGCTACTTGCTTGGCAAGCGGAAAGATTTCCTCTGCAAGTACAATACCTTGCAAATTGGCAGGGTTGTGCAGTGGCGCCAATTTAGTGTAGCCTTTAATTTTATCTTTAACCTCGGAATCTATGAAAGTAGTTTCCGAAAATGTATTTCCCCCATGTACTACTCGGTGACCTACGGCATCTATTTCCGCTGCGTTATTTAGCACCCCGTTCTCGGTATCGAGCAATAGCCTTGTTATTTTTTGTATGCCAATTTTATGATTTGGTATTTCGCAGACTTCCTCAATATTGGCATTTTGGGTTTTATAGGTCAGAATGGCCTCCGGACTACCGATACGGTCTATCATCCCTTCGCAACTGATCTGCGCTGACGGCATTTCTAAAAGTTGATATTTTATGGAGGAGCTCCCACAGTTGATAATGAATACGTTCATGGTCAAAAAGAGTTGGTTAAAGGCCCTGTGCTTGAATCGCCGTAATGATTACGGTATTAAAAATGTCATCTACGGTACAACCCCGACTTAGGTCGTTAACTGGTTTGTTGAGCCCTTGTAGCATGGGCCCAATAGCCAAAGCCCCTGTTTCCCGCTGCACGGCTTTGTAGGTATTGTTTCCTGTATTCAAGTCTGGAAAGATAAAAACACTTGCTTGCCCTGCTACTTCGGAATCTGGCAATTTACTTAGACCTACTTTGGCGTCGACCGCAGCATCGTATTGTATGGGGCCTTCTACTTTAAGATCGGGTCTTTTTTCCTTGATGATTTCGGTTGCCTTACGAACCCTATCTACATCTTCCCCAACACCCGAAGCTCCCGATGAATAGGAAAGCATAGCAATTTTTGGCTCGATACCGAATGCTGTGCTGGTTGCCGCCGATGAAATAGCAATTTCTGAAAGCTGTTCGGCCGTAGGATTCGGGTTAATGGCACAATCTCCAAAAACAGTTACACGATTTGGGAGGCACATAAAGAAGATAGAGGAAACTATAGAAACGTCCGGTCTTGTTTTGATGAATTGTAAGGCTGGCCGAATCGTATGCTGAGTGGTGTGAACCGCTCCAGAGACCATCCCGTCTGCGTGACCTTTATAGACCATCATAGTGCCAAAATAGGAGACATCTTCCATTAAATCCTTGGCCATGGCCAGATTGACGTTTTTATGTTTCCGCAATTCAAATAATGTTGTTGCGTACTCCAAAAAATGGGGCGACTTTGTCGGGTCGATGATATTGATGGCATCAGGATGTAGGCCTATATCCAACTCCGTGATTTTCGACTTGATCTGTTCCGGATCTCCCAAAAGGGTTATGGTCACGGCATCTGCATCGATCAATTTTTTGGTAGCGGTAAGTATGCGCTCATCCATTCCTTCCGGAAGTACAATATGCTTTTTAGCCGTTTTCGACCTTTTGAGAAGATTGTACTGGAACATCCTTGGCGTGATGCCGTTCGATTCGAAAGTAATCAGCCGTTCTGCCAGTTCATTGGTTGAAATGTACTTTTCGAATTGCCGTATGGAGGTTGTTATCTTTTCTCTGTTTTCCGCGTAGATTCTGGGTCTAATTGTCCCTATCCGATTCGTGACCGAGAAAGTGCCGCCCTCAACGGAAAGAATTGGAATAATATCAGAGAGACCTTTAATCAGTTTGATAATCGATTCTTCGGGCATCAGTCCGCCAGTTAGTACAATGCCGGAAAGATTCGGGTAATTGGAGGAGATGTTAGCCTGTAATGCGCCCAAAATAATATCCGCACGATCACCTGGGGTAATCACCAAACTATCTTTTTTTAAATGGGTCAGGTAATTGCGCAGCTGCATGGCACCGACACTAAATCCGCCTATCTGATTATTTAGGTAGTCTTCCCCGAAAAGAACTTTGGCCTTCAGTTCTTGGGCAATTTCCTTAATCGCAGGGCTGCCCAATACGGGATTTATGGGAATAGCCCCAACCAATACTTTTTTTGGCAGTTTTTTCTTCAGCCCGTTAACGACCAAATCCACATTTTCCGGTTGTACCTTATTGGCTACGGTCAAAAGGACTTCTACGCCCTTTTCTTTAAACGAGTCGTATGCCATGTAAAGATTACCCACTAGTTCTTCCAAGGTCTTCCCAGTTCCGCTGGCAATGATAACCGAAGGAATACCCAAGTTTTTTGCGATAAGTACATTGATGTCCCACTCGATAATAGCACCCTCTCCTGAAAAATCGGTACCTTCTACCAAAACAAAATCGAACCGGTCTTCAATGGCCTTGTATTTATGGATGATATGGCCTACGATTTCATTATCCTTATCCTGATTTTTTAGCTGTATGACCTGACTACGGGTATATGCATAAGCATCCTCGAATTTGATGTCCAAATGGAAATAGCTTAGTACCGTATCGATGTGGTTGTCTATTTTCCCTCTTGTTACATCGTCTATAATAGGTCTAAAATAACCCACTTTTGCAGTTTTGCCCAATAAGAGTTGCATGAGACCCAGTGAAACAATTGATTTTCCACTATTGGGTTCCGTAGTGGCAATATAAATGGCTTTGGTCACGAGCACACTGGTTTTTGTGAATAGCAAATTTATGGGATTCTTTGGCGATAACCCACACATTTCAAAACAGTCTATTAACACAGAAACAGAAGGCCTATTGGTCTTCTGTTTCCTTTGAATGTTCGAACGTGTTTTTTAGTTCCGATCTATCGGTAGTCACCTTATCACTAAGAATTCAGAAGGGCGATCCTTATAAGGATCCAACGGACCTATCGGCCTTTATCTTCTTGCGATGATAATGACCATTCCATAAAAATTTGAAAAAAAAAAACAGGAAGCCGAAACTTCCTGTTTTCCATAAAGAAATGGAATTTGTCAATACCTTCTACCAATCTCTTAAACCATTTTATCGCTAAAACGATCTAACTAATCAATTTAGGTACAAACGGTATCCTTCCGTCATTATGATGGTTATGGTCTTGCGTCCGAAACCATCAATATCTTGCACTAATATGAAAGAAACCGGGACACCGACATGTCCCGGTTTCTCAGAAGAAGCCAGTCAACTGTGTTTCCGCTAACGCGGTCCCTCACTTGAATGTATGGCTACATCTTTGGAGGATTCAAACGGTCTCACGAAGTGTCAGTCAGCTGGTCTTTTTCTACATCTTAGTTTTCCCCCGAACACTAAGTCTGTATACTAATTTTTTCAAAGAACGCTTTCTCTTTATTTATATAGCTAAAATACATTAGTATTTTTCCGCTTAAAATGACCTAGGTCAGTTTGACGCTATTTTTTGAATTTTAACATTTTGCCATAATCATCAAATCAATTTGTGATTGCTCAAGTG
>JARFRH010000341.1 GCA_029287355.1 Maribacter sp.
GAATTTTAGCATTGGTTTATTAATGACGATCGTTTTATCAGAATCAAATCCCCATTTAAATTCATTTATTCTCTAATCTATCTATTTCGAGTTGCAGGTCTTCAATCAGTTGTTTACAGTCTTCCATAATTCGAAAATAAAATCCCGAGGTGCTATTTATCGTGTATGCATTTTGTTGAACGAGTACCTTGAAGTCAACATCATTTTTCAGGCCTTCGTAGTCTCTTGGAACACCTCTATTCAAATGTTCGTAACTTTTGAATTTTTTCATCATATCCAAAAATAGTGGCTGATTGTTCAACTTTTGTCGATCTTTAAGGAAATCTCTTAACCATTTATAATCCTTACTATATATTTTTGAAATTTTCAGCCGAATGGAGTCATTGGTGATAATACTGACACCTTCCGATAACCATAGGTCATATCCATTATTTATCGGATCAAAATTGGCAGTCATGGGCAACCATCCAAAATGGGTGGCCAACGAATCGTGGTAGGGAAGCCCATTGTTGAGATGTTCAAGTATAACCTTTGATGAACGAACCACATGTGATAAGAATTCCATGTTTTCATCATGGTCCTCAAAATCACCTATCAGATTTGCCCTGATTTCAGAAAGAATTTTAATCTCAAGGTTTTGTTCTTTTTTTAGTTCATTCCAATTGTTGATCTGTAAGGCAATCAAAATGCCAATGACCACCAGCACGATTTCTCCAATGGCATAAAGGAGGTACTTACTGACGCTGTTTTGAGCCAGTAGCTTTTGGCGGATTTTTCGGAAGAAGT
Source organism: Maribacter sp. (assembly GCA_029287355.1). GTDB lineage: Bacteria > Bacteroidota > Bacteroidia > Flavobacteriales > Flavobacteriaceae > Maribacter_C. The sequence continues at coordinate 787 of JARFRH010000341.1, forward strand.
TGGTCATGTGCGGCAGGGGTTGGTTAACCATTCCAAGGTAACTATTTATAGTATAGCAGCATGAAGAGTACCCAGGAATATTATGGGAAGATTGTACAAAATAAGGGTTGGTGAGGAGATAGAGCGGATAGCACCGGAACCTAAGTAGCTGACGAGGCAAAGATGCGATTTCAATATATGCTTAGCTGTTATCAGACATTAAAGGGTCAGGCTAGTCCGCACCTTAGCCAAAACATGTTGTTGGCACTGATTCATTTTGCCAGTGAAAACACACTAAAGCCCTCAGGATCGAACAAGGATGAAATGGATCGAACAGGCTTCCATAACCCCGTCATTGTTAAAGTCGTATTCCCCGGTATCGGCGCCCCCATTGAAGCTTAGGGTTGTACCGTCATAAGTGTGGCCGTAGGTATCCCAATCATCAGGGTAATCATCCCAGACAATGGCAAAGTAGAATGTTTGCTGCCACTCCTCCCAGAACATTTCCCCACTTACAGTATACGCATTGCGATCTACCGGATCCAGTGTCATGGTAAATCGGCCATTGGATTGCACGGTCATTCGGGCTGTTCCCCCGTCCTCGACCACGTCTACGGAGACGGTGTTTACACTAAATTGGGCTTTGGTAGCCTCCCAGGTTCCGGCGAGTTCGCTGATCTGGAACCGACCGTCTTTGGTTAGTGCGTCTTCGACATCATCGTTATTACAGGATAAGGTCAGCGAAATCAATGAGATCAACAAGAGATATATGAACGGTTTCATGGCGATAAATTTTGGAAGAAAGGCATGTCCCCTTCTGATTAGACCAAATAAATGTATGGAGATCTTCTGCCGTCGTCAATGACACGGATCAGTTTGCCGGGATGATTACTGTTGAATATTTGAAAAACCTGCTGTACTTCGTCTTCCGCTGCGATTATTCAAAGGATAGACCTGAATTGAAACTAAGTGAACTTCTTACGATAATAACAAGGGCAATCACGGGCACTCCAATAACACCAAGGGTTGCCCAAGTTGATTTGCGCTTACTTTGCAAAAACAGCTTATTATCCAAAGCATCGCTTATCGCAGTTTTTGTGATTTCCCCCCTTTTTTTTTTGAGACCATAAAATTCTTCTTCTTCCAATACAATTTGTTCAAAATTGTAGGTTTGATTGGAGCTGGTTTTCAGCTTAACCCGTTTTTTTGATTGTTCCGCTTGTTCAAGGCTGACAGGAGTATTTTGATACGCGATACAGCTCTGTAATAGGGTCATTGCCATGATGAAAAGCGCAGTGGTTTTGAGTGAAGTTTTCAATGTTTTCATAATAGGGTGATTTTTGGACTTTGACCTATATCGACGGCATATCTTATGGTAATGAATCTTGTGTATATAAATATTTATTCCTTAATGAATATAGGAATTTTTAAGTATAAAAATATACAATAATGGTAACCAGTTCGTTAGCGAATGGAGACTAGGTTGGATAGTCATACGTTACACGCCTTGGTTCGAGCCTGCCTGCTGGCAGACAGGCCCAAGAGAAGGGGCAAAAAGCGAAATGCAATAGATGTAGTTAGGTTGGATTTTTGGTTGAAGCACTAAGAATGTTAGGCATACCTGCTTTATAGGTACTAGCTAGACATACCACCTAAGTGGCAACTTGTCAAGTGATGTAGTAAAAAAAGATTCCCACTGAGCTTCCCCTTACATATGTCAAGGTTCCCCTTTTTAAAATTCAAAACATCGATAAAATACGGCCGAAAGACAACCAAACCACAGCTTTTGGTGCTTTCACAACAAAAATGCAGTGTTTCACCACGTTGATTTGTAACTTATAAATACTGTTATTCATTGTAAAACATGCGATTATGGAAGCAAAAACAAAAAAGCACCCCGTATTAAATGCAATTCTTTCGGTATTGAATGTAGGCTTGGAAATAATTCTGGGCTTCATTGCCCTTGGATTTTTAGTTGGTATTTGGAGCTACTTTAGCTAAACCTCACAGTATTCAGGAGCAGCATATTTTTATTCTTTCGTATAGCCGATCGCTGTAAAAATGTTCCTCTATTTAAAATGGAATGGGCCAGGCAAGAGGAAGTGATACGGAAATGGGTTATATCATATGCTCAGAACCGCATGTTTATCTCGAAACAAAAAGGCAATTCCGATCTGAAGTAAATTGAAGCAACGAAATAGTAAGGGGCTAATCGGCTTATAGCTTATTCATCATACGAAGTTTAGCTCTTTTTTACTTTCGCTTTCTTAGTGATACTTCCAATGCCAAGGGTAGGGTCATCGTTGTACTATCAAGTAAGGTATAGGAGAAGTAATACCCCTCTTTGAAAGTGATCATTTTATACGTGCCTTCTTTACAATTGATGTTCAAACTAAAGGTTCCGTCATGGGACGGAAACGTTTCAAGAACCGCTTCGTTTTTGCTATTAAAGACGGTCACCTTCGCGAGGTCCAAGGGGATGCCAGTATTTGAATCGAAAATTTTGCCGTATAGCATTTTGATAATTTTTAGGCTCGTTTTAGAAAGTGGGGAAACTCCTAAATGTTTACTACTGTCTTATCAAGCGGTATGACCCGCTATTTTGTTTAACTTTTAAATACCACCTTGATTTCAGAACTCCTTTGTATTGTTAGCAAATCAATGTCATCCTGTTTAAAGCCAAATGTAGCTTTGACATATAAAAAAGTCAATGCATATAGCTATTTTCTGACATTTTATAAGATGAAACGAACCAACGAGTGCGTTAAAGTCTATATAAAAATAAGAAGAATAATTTAATTTGTACGATTTACGCTACTTTTTGTTTTTCATAATACTTAAACAAAAATATCAGGTCTATTATGGTGACCAGGGTATTTTTTGATATAACGGCCTTCTCAAAACGGATTAAAACGGCGATCTTAAAGAAAAAAACCTCCGGATACCAGGAGGTTTTTTTCGTATTTTTTAAAATTTCTTCTACCCAATTGATACTAAAAGGAAAAGATGCCGATTATTCTTTTCCAATACCCATAAAAATAAAATCGACCACTTGTTTTTCTAGTTCAATGGGGTTGATTTCCGATTCTTCATCAGCGATGATACGGAACAGCCATCTTAAGGAAGAAAGTAAGGTAAAGGCGAGAATTTCAACATTGACAGCTCTAAACTCACCGAGCTCGATGCCATCTTCGATGATACTTATGACCTTGTTCATATAAGATTTTCTTGCATCGATATACTTGCCTAGGCCAGGTTCTTTTAGATGTCTCCAATCATTTTCCAACAAGGCTAATTGATAAGGTTTGTTGACCGCCATTTGTACATGTTTGGCAATAACCAATCTTATTTTTTCTTCTGGGGAATAGGAAGACGCCATAACATTATCAATAGCACCATGAAATTCTTTGGTTATTTCCGAAATATAAGATTCCAGTAGCGACTGCTTTGAATCTATGTAATTGTACACATTGGGAGCTTCGAAATTGAGCTTTTGGGCAATGTCCCTTAAGGTCGTGCCTTTAAACCCTTTTTCATTGATCAACTTTAATGATTCTTCAAAGAAGACCTCCTTTTTGGTTTTTACTTTCATTGTAGTATAGCCTTTATATAAGCCCTTCCTAACACTTCGTAAAACTCAATTAGCTATAGCACAAATATAAAGGATGAACATGGCTTTTGTCGTGTGATATGGCCAAAATATGGGTCATATGCGTTGCTATTATGCACCTAATACGAGATTAATAGGAGATATCCGATGCTTTATGAAAGAAAGAAAGTACGAAGACTACTAGCCACATCCTAAGTGTATCATCTCGGTAAATCGCAGCTTTTCGGATATTATTGGAATTTCATCGATACTTTGGTCGTCAAATCAATCACCAAAAAAGGTTTTGGCGCTCGTTATGACATTTTTTGGTCCGCATGAGCTACTGTCATTTGTACAATTGATAGCAACGAAAATTAAATCTGGTCGCTCCCGTATCATCCTTAATGAGGACTGTTTTTCGCTGTCTCTTATACACATCTGATGCTGCC